>JALOQT010000197.1 GCA_025453375.1 Phycisphaerales bacterium
CAGAGCGTGCGTGCGAGCCTGGCTGGTGCCGCTCGCTGCGGCGACCAATCTCCCGTCCATTCTACGAATCGTCGGCCGACAGGGTTCGGATTCAGCAGAATCCCTGCAAAAACCGCTCGGAAGATGGGAAACGGGAGGCGTTTGGGCGCAAGGTGACGCCCATTGCGCCGTGCGCACGGGCGCAATGGGCGTCACCTTGCGCCCGAGAACAGCCATGTACGCCGCGATTCGGTCGCTCAGTTGTTCGTCGGCGACTTGCCCTGAGCCGTGGCCTCGCGAGCGCCGAGGGCCTGGGCACGCAGCAGCATGACGGCGGTTTCCAACTGCAAGTCGAAGCCCTCGCTGATCAGGCGGGAAGGCTCAGGCTCGCCGAGGGGTTCCTCGCCCGGGCGGGGCTTGCGGGTGACGCGGCCCTCGGGCGGGGCGTCGGCATCGAGGCGCAGGGTCAGTGAGTCGCTGATCTGCTTGGGCAGCATTTCGATGGCCAGCATCGGATCGACGCCCCACTGGCGGGCGCCATCGCGCCGGTGGATCAGTTCGCCGCCGGGCAGGTGGTAGTACTGCGTCGTCAGTTTCATCTGCATCGCCTGGCCCAGAGGCAGGACGTTCTGGACGCTGCCCTTGCCGAAGCTGCGGCTGCCCAGGACCAGGGCCTTGATTTCGCCGAGGCGGGCGTAGTGACGGACGGCGCCGCTGACGATCTCACTGGCGGAGGCCGAGCCGTCGTTGATCAGCACAATGACCGGGATGTTGCGCACGAGCTGGCCTTCCGGCTCGGCGGATTCGGTCTGCTGGCGGACGCCGCCGGCAGCTTCGGTGTAGACGATCGTGCCTTCGGGGATGAAGGTGTTGCTGATGGTGACGGCCTCGCCCAGCAGGCCGCCGGGGTTGAAGCGGAGGTCGAGGATGAGGCTGCGCATGGCCGGGCCCATGGCGCGGATGGCGGTGTGCAGTTCGCGGGTGGTGGTTTCGTTGAAGCCGCTGATGCGGACGTAGCCGATGCCGCTCTCCTGGTCGATGAACCAGTTCCAGTCGGTGTCGGCGTTGCCCGTGCGGAGCCAGCCCTTGGCGGTGCGGATGGGGATGCGGTTGCGGATGAGGTCGAAGATGATCTCCTGGCCGTCACGGTCCATGGTGATCTTGACGGGGGTGCCGGCCTTGCCGGTGATCTGCTCGATGGCCTGCTCGAGGCTCATGCCGACGGCGGACTTCTCGTTGATCTTCTTGATCAAGTCGCCGGCCATGATGCCTGCGCGCTGGGCAGGGGTGCCTTCGATCGGCTGGACGACCTTGATGAGTTGGCTCTCTTCGTCGATCTGAATCTGGATGCCGACGCCGATGAACGAGCCTTCGGTCATGCGGCGGAAGCGGGCGATCTGATCGGGCCAGATGATCTCGCTGAACTCGTCGAGGCGGTCAAAGGCGCCGTTGCCGAACTCGTGCAGCACGGCGGCGTCGGGCAGCTTGACGGTGCGGGCGGTCAGGCCGGTCAGTTCCGAGAGCAACTCGGAGACCTGAGCGGGGGTCGGCTGGGCGCCGCGGTTGCGGGTGATCTGCTCCAGCTCGGCGATGCGCGTGTCCAGGAAGCCGGTCAGTTCGCGCACGGCGTTGGCATCGGTCAGGCCTGGGAAGATGTCATCGAGGTCGTGCGTGGTGATGAGCGTGCGGATGGCCGTCAGGCCGCCGACGAGGACTTCGCTGGTCTTGCGACGCTCGACGTGGTTGTCGGCAGCGCGGGCGATGGCGGTGACGACAGAGCGGCGATCGATGCCGCGGAGCTTGTCGTTGAAGTCCTCGCCGGTGTCGTTGAAGGGGGGCAGGGGCTTGGCGGGGTCGTCGAGCAACTGGCGGGCGTTGCGCAGTTCGTAGAAGCGCTTGGGGTTGTAGAGACGCAGCATGGCCAGCCGATCGCCCTGGCGGCGCCAGTCGGGCTTGAACGTGCCTTGCTCTTCGAGCAGCAGGTGCAGGCGGGCGAAAAGCTCGTTGGCCATCAGCCACTCGCCCTTGCTCTCGGCCTCTCGGGCGGCCTTCTCGGCGCTGGTGACGAGCTGGCGGAGTTCGGGCTTCTGCAGCAGGGCGTCACGATTGGCGGCCTGCGTGAGCATGTGCAGCTCGACGGCCTCCTTCAGGGCGTTGCTGAGGTTCAGCGGCGTCGGCTCCTTGGCCAGCAGATCGCGGATCTTGCCCTTGAGCTTCTCGCTCTGCTCGGTGCGGGTGGTCTCGCGCTTCTGGATGTTGTTAGCCAGCTGGGCCAGGTCGCGGGCGACGATCGCGCCTTCGGGGGAGGCGGTGTTGATCTGTGCGCCGAGGGCGAGGATGGCGTTGAGGTCGTTGTTCTTCGCCCGAATCCACGACTCGGCGGCGAACTGCGTGACGGACAGCGGCGCGACGGCCACGGGCGCGGCGGGGGTGGTGGCGGGCGTGGCCGTGGCTTGGGCAGCGTGCGCAGTGATCGCGTTCCACGGCGCGATGCCGACGCCGCTCAGGGCGACGAGCGAGGCGAGCATTCCGGTCATCAGCGACGTGCGCATGGTCATGTCCTTGGTTGCGGTCCGGCCGGCTGTGGGGCATCGATCAGATGCGGCGTGCACAGTGTGGGGCGGGTGGGAGTCGATCGGTCAACACACTCTCGGTCGGGTTCTGCATCGGGCCGCGCGGCGGGGGAGGTTGGTGTTTCCTGAATCACCCGGCGGGATTTGGTGAGGATATCGGGCTTGGTGCGGAGGCGGAGGTGGGAATCGGGTGGGGTCGAGGTGTGTCGGTGTTCGTGGTGTATTCGCCGCGGGCCGGGCTTCGATGCACGCACTGGTGGGATGCGCCGCGGGGCGTGGGCCGTCACGATGGGGGGAGTCGAGCGCTGCCGAGGCGTCTTGAGCGGCCGGAGAGGAGGATGCGTTGGTCGTCGGCAGTTCGCCCGGCCCGGAGGTCCGGGGTACCCGGATCAGTCGCCGTGACGCTGGCGGAGTTTGGCTGAGAGGCGACAGAGCAGGGCGACGCGTTCGAACTCGTTGAGCCAATCCTGCGTGACGGCGGCGATCTCATCGGCGGGCACCGGCGCACCGGGGAGAGGGCAACTGGCACCCAGGGCGGCGGCGGCCTGGCGGCGGAAGCGGGCGAGGGTCTTGTCACCCATCAGGCTGACGAAGTCGAAATCTTCGTTCATGAAGATGACGGCGGGGACGCGATGGCCGCCGCAGATTTTGAAGTGCTCAGCAAAGTCGAGGTTTTCGTCGCGGTCGATCAGGCGGAGGTCGATCAGCGGATTGGCGGCGGCGAGGGCGGCGATGATCGGGACTTGCTGGACGCAATCGCCACACCAGGTGCCGCTGATGGTCAAGATGTTGATGCGACGGGTGAAGGAGGCGACGAGGGCACGGTGGGCGGGGTCGAGTTTGACCTTGGCGGTGAAGGCTTCCCAGCCGGGTTTCTCGCCGGGTTTGGCGGTGCGGAGGTAGTCGGCGAAGGGGAGGCCCCTGGCGTGGCGGGCCTTGAGGTCGGCGTTGGGGAGCATGCAGAACGGTACGTCCTGCAAGGCGGGGCTGTTCGGGAATCGGACGTGGCGAAGGAAGAGGCTGCTGTGCATCCTGTTGGCGGCGAGGCCGAATACGCTTGGCAAGATGAGGCGGCGCGTGCCGCTGGTGACTGAACCGTGGTTGGGCCTGGGAGCAAACT
The DNA here is from genome assembly GCA_025453375.1 of Phycisphaerales bacterium. Taxonomy (GTDB): domain Bacteria; phylum Planctomycetota; class Phycisphaerae; order Phycisphaerales; family UBA1924; genus JAJTGZ01. The sequence goes on from JALOQT010000197.1 coordinate 3,673, forward strand.
GATGACTGCGACGCGTGTGTCGACGGGTGTGACGGCTTGCGTGGTGGGCGTGCTGGCGTTGGCCGGCGGGGCGATGCAGGGCTGCCAGCCGACGCGGGAGATCACGCGGGTGGAGCCGGATCGCGTCGTGGATGTGGATTACCGGTTTAATGACACTGACGCGCGCGCGGTGTATCAGGCGATGGTGGAGGACGCGCTGG
>JALOQT010000198.1 GCA_025453375.1 Phycisphaerales bacterium
GGCGGGGTTGGGGGTGTGACTGTGTGGGGAGATTGCACGGCTTGGAAAGCCGTGCCACGGGGGAAGCGATTGAGGGTGAGGCCGAACGGATGTTGGGGGTTGGTCGTAGAGTCGACCATGAAGACTTCGACGCGTGATGCTGGTGTTGGTCGTGGGGGTCGTGGGGGTTGGCGGGTGTGGGTTCGGCGGGGGGTGAAGCTGGTGGGTGGGGTGGCGGTGGTGGGGGTGGTGGGTGTGGGGGTGATTGTGGGGGCGGTGGCGGGGTGCATGTCGGCGGTGCCGCCGGCGGGGAGCGTGAAGATTGAGACGCGGCTGGAGCGGATTGAGCAGTTGGAGAAGGCGGGGCGCGTGGGGGGCGAGGTGGGAGCCAAGGGTGGATTGGTGATTCGGTGGAACTCGTATGCGATGCCGTTTATCGAGGCGGAGCGCGATGAGGATGTGCCGTATGCGATGGGGCTGGTGCATGCGCATCTGCGGCTGGGGCAGATGCAGTTACTGCGGATGGGGGCGCAGGGGCGGCTGGCGGAGATGGCCGGGCCGATTGCGACGGACATTGATCACACATTGCGGGCGATTGATTTTGTCGGCTCGGCGGCGAAGGCGGAGGCGGCGCTGCGGCCGGACACGCGGGCGTGGATCGAGCGGTATGTGCAGGGGATCAATGACTATCAGTCGAGCCTGGGTGAGGGGAAGGGTGAGCGGGCGAGATTGCCGCGGGAGAGTGAGCTGCTGGCGATCCCGCAGGAGGCGTGGACGGTGCGGGATGTGATGACGATCGGGCGGCTGGCGGGGACGGACATCAACTGGGGGTTGCTTGGGTCGTATTTGCGGAATCGCGATGAACCGGGGTTTGCGAAGGTGTATCAGCGGTTGCTGGGGTGGGGGCGTGGGGCGACGCCGAGCTTTGAGGCGAGCGACGGAGGCGGTGGCGTTGGCCAGCCGGTGCCGATGCTCGGGGAGTTCAGCAAGAGCGGGAGCAACTCGTGGGCGGTGATGGGGCGGCTGCGTCCGGCGGAGGGCGGGGTGAATGCGGCGCGGGAGCGGAGAGGTGGGGCTCGTGGCGGGGCGATCATGGCCAATGACCCGCATGTGGGGTTTAATGTGCCGGCGTTGTGGGTGGTGGTGGGGGCGCGGTCGCCTGGGTATGAGGCGCTGGGGTTTACGATTCCGGGGTTGCCGGTGGTGTTGCTGGGGACCAATGGAACGATCGCGTGGGGCGGGACCAATATGGTCGGGCTGGCCAGCGCGATGTATGACGTGACGGATGTGCCCGAGTCGGCGCTGGCGTCGCGGACCGAGCGGATCAATGTGCGGTTCTGGGCGGATACGGAGCGGGAGATTGAGACGGTGCCGGCGCTCGGAGGCGTCGATGGGCGAGGTGGGGCGCCGGTGATGACGGGGACGCCACTGCTCAAGCCCGGGCGGACGATGGCGCGGGAGGAGCGGCGGCGGAAGATCGCGTGGGTGTGGCGCGGGCAGTGGGCGAGTGATGAGGTGTCGGCGTTTTTGGATGCGAACCGGGCGCGGGATTTTGCGGCGTTTCGCGCGGCGTTTGCGCCGTATGCGGTGAGCGGGCAGAACTTTGTCTATGCCGACGCGTCGGGGAACATCGGGCAGGTGCTGGCGCTGAGCACGAGCCCGGCGGCGGGGCGGATTGCCAGTCGTGCTGGTGAGCCGATGGGGAAGGTGCGTGCGAGCGGGGAGGTGGTGCCGCCGTTTGTGAATGGGGGGAATGGGCGGGATGGATTGGGGTTTGTGGGGCCGACGGCGCTGCCGTATGCGTACAACCCGGCGGCGGGGTTTGTGATCAGTGCGAACAACACGCCGATCCATACTGATCCGCCGGTGACGCTGACGACCAATGCCAACGACCGCGTGGATCGGCTGGCGGCGCTGATCGCGGCGGACCGGGAGCAGAGCGTGGCGAGCCACCAGAAGCACCAGACGGATGTGTATTCGATCGCGTCGCACGCGCTGGCGAAGTCGATTGTGGAGCGGGGTGGGGGTGCTGGGGGTGGTGGGGGTTCGCTCGGTTCAGCATCCAGTGACTCGGCGACGGCGGGTGTGCTGCGAGATTTGGCGGCGTGGGATGGGCAGTATGCGGTGGACAGCCGTGGGGCGGCGGTGGTGCATCGGGTGATGTATTTCCTGGGCAAGGCGACGTACGAGAAGATGTATGGCCCCAAGAGTGCGGCGTATTTGCTTGGCTCATCGGCTTTGGCGGACTTCTTGCGCGAGGACCTGGGCACGGCGGCGGCGCCGGGCGCGGCGGCGGGGCATCTGGCCGCGGCGCTGCGGGAGGCGGGCAACAGCCTTGAGCCGGGGCAGGTGTGGGGGGACATTCACCGGCTGCGGGTGAGCCATCCGCTGGGGTTGGTGCCGATCGTGGGCGGGTCGTGGCGGTTTGATGAGTTTCCGGTGGCCGGGAGCCTGACGACGGTCTTCAAGACCGCGACGGACGCGGGGCCGGGCGTGCAGCGGACGCGCTATGGCGCCAACGCGCGGCACATCTCTGACCTGCGCGATCCTGATGAGAACTACTTCGTGTTGATGGGCGGGCAGGATGGGTGGATCGGCTCGGCGAACTTCGCCGACCAGGTGGGGCTGTGGCGCGAGGGCCAACTGATCCGCGTGCCGTTTTCGCGCGAGGGTGTGGCGGCGGGGTTTCCGCTGGTGACGAGGATTCGGTGAGGGGGATGTGGCGCAGTGGCATAGTGGCATAGTGGCACAGTGGCACAGTGGCACAGTGGTGCAGTGGCACAGTGGCGCAGTGGCGCAGTGTGTGGATGCGGCTTGGCCGCCAAGACTTTTGCCGCGCAGCGGCCTCCGCGCACTGTGTCACTGTGTCACTGCGTCACTGCGTCACTGCGCCACCGCCCCACAGCCCCGACGGTGGGGGCACGTCATACACTGAAGGCGTTGCCCCTGAACAATCCACCTCTGCCCATCCATCCGCATCCGGCGTGTTTGCCGGAGGATGTGTTGCTGGGGCAGTGTGTGGTGCGGGCGGGGCCGAATGCTGGGGGGCCGGGTGGGCAGAATCGCAACAAGGTTGCGACGCATGTGCAGATCACGCACACGCCGACGGGGATTTCGGCGCAGGCCGGGGAGTGGCGGACGCAGAGTGAGAACAAGGCGGCGGCGTTTTCGCGCCTGCGGATCGCACTGGCGGTGCAGCATCGGGGTGATGCGCCGGCGGCGGCGAAGCCGAAGTTGGCGGCCAAGACGTTTGAGGCGTTTTTGGAACAGCTTGACGCGTCGATCGGCGTGCCGGGCGCGCCGGCGGTGGGGTGCTCGGCGTTGTGGACGGCGCGGCTGAAGTCGAGCCGCGGAGCCAAGCAGGGGCGGCTGGCGGTGAACCCGGAGCACCGTGATTACGCCGCGCTGCTGGCCGAGGCGCTGGACATGATCGCGTCATTCGATTGGCAGCCTCGGCCGGCGGCGGAGCGACTGGGCGTGACGATGAGCCAACTGGTCAAACTGGTGCGCGACTGCCCGGAGGCGATGCTGATGTGGAACCGCGCGCGGGCGAAGCGGGGGCAGCATGGGATGAAGTGAGGGAAGGTTTGAGGGGTGAGGGCCGAGGGCCGAGGGGGGAGAAGCGACGGAGCGACGGAGCGACGAAGCGACGGAGGGGGAGGCATCGCGTGGGGTGGGTTTTCAACCTGCCCGGAACTGCTGGCGGCTCGGGGCGGCGGGGAACGTGAACGTGAAGGCCAAGGGGGGATGGGGCGACGGTGTTTTCGGATGCGGGATTCGTCGTCGGGGGCGTTGAGGGTGCGAAGAGGTGAACAGGAGAGTGCGGGGGTACACCAGTCGAGTGCGTGGCTTGCGAGTATGGGGTGCGACGCTACGCT
>JALOQT010000005.1 GCA_025453375.1 Phycisphaerales bacterium
GGGGGGGGGGGGCGGGTCGATGCTGATCTTGCCGGCGCTCGGGCTGATCCTGGGCTATGCCGACCCGAAGGGGACGCACCACCTCTATATGGCCGCGGCGATGGTGACGAACTTCGTCGTGGCGGTGCCGGCGAGCATCCGGCACCGGCGGTCCGGGGCGGTGCGGGGGGATTTGCTGCGGTGGCTGGTGCCGATCACCACGGCGGCGCTGCTGACGGGGGTGCTGATTTCCAACGTGCTGTCGGGGTGGGTGCTGGTTCTGGCGCTGGCGGGGTTTCAGTTGGCGTATTGCGGGCACTCGCTGTGGCTGGTGTATCACAAGATCCCGGACTTTGCCAAGGACCAGGAGCGGGCGACGCCCGGGCGGTTGGCGGCTGGCTCGACGGTGGCGGGCGTCATCGCGGGGATTCTTGGGCTGGGCGGTGGGGTGATTCAGGTGCCGCTGTTGCAGATGCTGTGCAAGGTGCCGCTGCGCCAGGCGATTGCCACCAGCAGCGTGGTGATGGTCGTGACGGCGCTCTGTGGCGCACTGCTGAAACTCGGGACGCTCGGCACGCACGGGCAAGACTGGCAGGACGCGATCGTGCTGGCGGCCTGCATGGCCCCCGGGGCAGTGATGGGCGCGCTGTGGGGCGCCAAGGCGACCCACACACTCCCGCTGACGGCGGTGCGGGTGATGATCGTGGGCCTGATGCTCGTGGCGGCTGGCGCGCTGATCGTGCGGGCGGGGCGGTCGGTGGGGTGGTGGTAGTGGGGGCAGATTTCCAAATAGCCAAATGAGCAAATGGCCAAATGTGGCGATGGCGGATGGGGGTGCGGCATGATGGGCGATTGCCCCAGAGGGTCCATACCCTCCCCTCACGATGCTCTCGCTGACGCTGCCGATTGCCCGAACGACGCTGACGGAGTGTGTGCGCCAACCGGTGTACTTTCTCCTGATTGTCATCTGCGCGGGGTTGATGGTGCTGACCACCGCGGGGGCGGGGTTCACGATGGGGTATACCGAGAGCGGGGAGGTCTCGGGGGATACCAAGCTGCTGCTGGACCTGGGGCTGGCGACGGTGTTTGCCATCAGCGTGCTGTTGACGGCGTTTGTGGCCACCAGCGCCGTCAGCCGCGAGATTGAGAACAAGACGGTGCTGACGGTGGTGAGCAAGCCGGTGCCGCGGGCGACGCTGATCGTCGGCAAGTGGCTGGGCGTGACTGGCGCGATGCTGATTGCCACCAGCACGATGCTGATTTTCATGCTGCTGGCGGTGCGCCATGGCGTGCTGACGGCGGTGTCGGACCCGGTGGATCAGCCGGTGATCATCTTCGGGCTGTCGGCCCTGCTGCTGGCCTGCGCGCTGGGGGTCTGGGGGTCGTTCTTCTATGGGTGGTCATTCCCGGCGGTGGCGAGTGTGGCAATGCTGCCCTTGATGCTGCTGGCGTATGTGCTGATGCTGACGCAGAAGAAGGACTGGGGCTGGGTGCCGATGCATCAGCGGTTCATGCCGCAGGTGGTGCTGACGGCCATCGGGCTGTTGATCTGCGTGCCGGTGCTGACGAGCATCGCGGTGGCGTTCAGTTCGCGGCTTGGGCAGGTGATGACGATCGTGGTGTGCTTCGGGATTTTCGTGCTCGGGCTGCTCAGTTCGCACCTGCTTGGGGCGCGGGCGATCAGCAATGAGCCGATCGGGCAGATTCTCATCGCGCAGGCCGATCGCGAGCGGATGAACACGATGACCCAGCCGGGGGACATCTGGTACATCACCAGCGAGGCGGGGTATTCGATCACGCCGCGGCCTGGCGATGCGTTTTTCTTTGCCGCCTCGCCCAACGGGGTGGACATGCCGGTGCGGTTTACGCCGTTCGTCAACCCGGCTGACGGGCCGACGCAGCGGACGCTGGCCAACGAGCGGGTGATGATTTCGCCGGGCGTGGCGCCGGCGCTGGTGATTACGAATGTCGAGGGTCGCAAACTGACGGTCAAGACGATCGGCGGCAGCCCGCTGGCGGTGGAGCGCACGCCGCGGCCCGGGGACTATGTGTTCCTGACGCCGACGACGATCAACTACGCCGCGGTCGGGGCGTGGGGGCTGATTCCGAATCTGCAGTTCTTCTGGCTGCTGGACGCGGTGAGCCAGAACACGCCGATTCCGATGAGTTATCTGGTGATGCTCGCGGGCTACGCGGCGTGCCAGGTGGCGGCCTTCCTGAGCCTGGCGGTGATCCTGTTCCAGAAGCGAGACGTCGGCTAATCAGCACGAGGGCACGGGCCCGTGCGTGGGCGGATGGAGAAGGCATGGCACTGCATCGGTCAAACAATCGCTGGCTGGCGGGCGTGTGCGGCGGGATTGCCTCGTGGCTGGGCTGGTCGCCCACGCTCGTGCGGCTGCTGTACATCATCATCTCGGTGGCGTCGGCCGCGTTTCCGGGGATCATCGTGTATGTGATCCTGTGGGTCATCATGCCACGCAGTCGGGGGTGAGGGGCGGCGATAACCGCGGGCGGACGTATCGGGCATGATGCACGGTGCCGATAGCCTTGCCATGAGCGCTGCACCGCGAAGCCCGTCAATCAACCAGACCACGCCGAACCTGACAGGGGACATCCTGCTGGAGGCGGGGACGAACGAACTGGAAGTGCTGGTCTTCTCGCTGCGCGCTGGCGAGGCAGGGGGAGCCGCTGGGGGAGCCGCTGGGGGGGCCGCCGAGGGGGCCGCAGGCACGATGGGGCACTTTGGCGTGAATGTCGCCAAAGTCCGCGAGGTGATTCGCGCCCAGCAGACGGTCGCCGCGCCGGGGCAGCATCCGTCGGTCGTCGGGATGTTCAACATCCGCGGCAGCGTGATCCCCGTCATCGATCTGGCCAAGCACCTGGGCCTGCGCACCAGCAAGATCGCCGCCGACGCGGCATCGCAGCGAATCATCATCACCGAGTTCAACGGCTTGCGGGCCGGCTTCCTGGTCGATGGCGTCGATCAGATTCACCGCATGAGCTGGCAGCGCGTGCGGCCCAGCCCGGCGCTGGCGGGTCTGGCGGCGCAGCGAGCGCACCTGTCCGCCCACGCGGTGTCAAGCACGACGGGCATCGTCGAGATCAAGGACCACCTGGTGCAGATGATCGACTTTGAGTCGGTCGCCGATGCGATCCTGATGCAGGACAAACTGAAGGTTCAAAACGTCGCCAACGACCTGGGCGTCGATCGCGCGGCCCAGCGCGTGGTCATCGCGGAGGACTCGCCATTTATGCGCTCGATCATCGAGCGCGTGTTTCGCACCAGCGGGTATTCGCAGTTGAAGGTCTTTGACAATGGCGAGGCGGCGTGGCTGGCGATTCAGCAGGCTGGCGAGGCGGGTGCGGCTCCGAACTGCGTGGTCTCGGACATCGAAATGCCGCGGATGGACGGCCTGCACCTGTGCAAACGCATCAAGGCGCACGCGGCGCTGAAGGGCGTGCCGGTGATTTTGTTCTCGAGCCTCATCAGCCAGGACAACCTCAACAAAGGCCAGGCGGTGGGCGCCGATCTGCAGATCGCCAAGCCGGAACTGGCCGAGATGGTGCGGCTGGTGGACCGGGCGGTCAGCGGCGGGCTGAAACGAGTGGCGAGTGATAAGTGATGAGTGGCGAGGAAGATAGCCGCACCCTCATCCGCCTTCGCTCGCTGGACGCTCGCTTGGCACCTTCTCCCGCGTGGCGGGAGAAGGGGATTGGGCGGGAGGGGCGTCATGCGTTCGGAATGTTCGAGCGTGCATGTTCTTCCGCCGCCCCGCGGGGGAAGGACAGCGTGGCCTCCAGCGCAGCGGCCACGCAGGATGAGGGTGCGGGCGTCGCAAGCACCGGCGAGGCGCGCGAGGAATCCGTCCTCTCGATCCCTCGATCCCCTCTCCCTCATCCCTTTCCGCGCCCCCCTCACTCTTCATCAAACCCAGAATCCACCAGCGCCTTCAGCGCTGCCGCGGCTTTGTCCGCGTCGTCGCCTTCGCAGATGATCGTCAGCGGGGTGCCTTGCGTGGCGGCCAGCAGCATCATCATCATGATGCTCTTGCCATCGACCGTCTGCCCGTTGCCTTCGACGCTGACGTTGCTGGCAAACGCGCTGGCGGCATCGACAAACACCATCGCCGGCCGCGCATGCAGCCCGAGGGAGTTTTTGACGACAGTCTGGACGCGAACGGTGGGCATTGCCGGAGAGGGCCGAGGTTTCAGGGCCGAGGGCCGAGTGAAGACAGGAAGCACAAGAACGGGACGATCTGAAGTGATGACAACGCGTCGTGAGATTGGCAAGGACTTTCGGCGATGAAGGCGGAGGATGTCGATCCAAACTGATCCCTCGGCCCTCACCCCTCGGCCCTTTCGCTGCTCACACCGCCTGGGCGTCGACGTCTTCGAGCAGTTGCTGCACGTCGGCGACGGTCGTGGCCTGGCGGAAGAGGCGGCGGAGGGTGTCCTGGCTGAGCACCTTGAAGATCACCTCCATCGCGTGCAGGTGTTCGTCGGGCTTCTCGCGCGGGCTCAGCAGCAGCACGACCGTGAAGACCGGCTGCAGGTCGACGCTCGCAAAATCCACCCCGCCGGGCGAGAGGCCGATGGCGGCACAGACCTTGCCGATCGTCGCATGCTTGGCGTGGGGCACCGCGATGCCCTCGCCAAAGCCCGTTGTGCTGCGGCGCTCACGCTCGACGAGCATCTTGACCAGTTCATCGCGGCTGGAGGCTTCCAGGCAGCCGGCTTTGACCAGCGCATCGACAAGCTCGGCGATGACGCCGTCACGCTCGCGACTGTTCAGGCTGGCGATGATCGCACCAGGGGCGACCAGTTCAGTCAGTTTCATGGCACACATCACTCGCATTCTGGCCGATTGGCCACGATGGCGGGCGTCACTGCAGGCTTAGCCGCCCTTGAGCTTGTCCTTGTACTGACCGAGCTGACGGTCGACCTTTTCGACGGCTTCGTCGATGGCGTTGTAGAGGTCCGGCTGGTGGCTGTTGCCGATGAAATCCGCGTGCTTCTCCACATCGCAGATCACTTCGCAGTGGAACCCCTTGCCCTTGGGGTCCTGCTCCAGGCGAATCACGATCGCCTGCACCCGGTCAAAGTGCTTGGGCAACTTGCTCGCCTTCTTCTCGGCATGAGCCTTGATCGCCTCGGTCACATCCATGTGCTTGCCAATGACCTGAATCACCATGCGTCCAGCAACCTTTCTTCCTGACGAACACCAAACCGGCAAACCACTTGGCCGGGCCGAGATGATAGGGGGCGGCGAGAAAGGTCGAAGGAGGAAGGTTGAATGTGAACCGCCTTCTGAATTCGCTGCGTGTGAGCGTCGTCCTGGCCCGACGCGATCGACCAGCAGGTTGCTTTCTGCTTCGACCTTCATCCTTCAACCTTTCTCGCTACCCTCCCCCCGCATGTCTACGTCGATCATCATCGAGGGCCTCGTCAAGCAATATGCCCCGGGCACGCAGCCGGCGGTGGATCATGTCAGCCTGACGATCAATCCGGGGGAGTTGTTCTTCCTGCTTGGCCCCTCGGGCTGCGGCAAGACGACACTCCTGCGCATGATCGCCGGGTTCATCGACCCCACCGGCGGGGTGATCCGCTTCAGCACCGGCCCGCGCGATGCGGGGCGGGATGTGACGCACCTGCCCCCCAACCAGCGCAATACGGGCATGGTGTTTCAGAGCTATGCGCTCTGGCCGCACATGACGGTGTTTGACAATGTCGCCTTCGGGCTGACGATCCGCAAGATCGCCAAGGACGAGATCCGCCGTCGTGTGACTGAGGCGCTGGAAATGGTCCAGATGGCCCACCTGGCCGAGCGCAAGCCCAACGCACTCTCTGGCGGGCAGCAGCAGCGGGTCGCCCTCGCCCGCGCGCTGGTCATCCGCCCCGATGTGCTGCTGCTCGATGAGCCGCTGAGCAACCTGGACGCGAAACTCCGCGTGGATCTTCGCGGCGAGATTCGGCGGATCTGCAAGTCCTCCGGCATCACGACCGTCTACGTCACGCACGATCAGAAAGAAGCCCTGAGCATGGCCGACAGCGTCGCGATCATGAAGCTCGGGCAGGTCATGCAGCTCGGCGGGCCGGGCGAGCTGTATCGCGCACCCAAAACCAAGTTCGTCGCCGAGTTCCTGGGCGAGACCAACTTCCTGCCCGGCACGATCGTCGGCGCCACCGGCCCCTCACGCCTGACGGTCCAGACGCCCGTCGGCCAGCTCGTCTCCAGCCACCCGGCGCCGGAGGGCGCCGCCAACGGCAGCCCCGTCCTGGTCAGCCTCCGCCCCGAGGCCCTGCGTATCGGTAACGCCTCGCAGACGCTCGGCAGCAGCGCCGGCCTGACGGGCACCACCACCAACGAACTCCGCGGCAGTGTGCGCGAATCCACCTACCTCGGCGAAATCTCCCAGCACACCATCGCGCTGACCGAGCAGCACCTGGTCAAAGTCGCCCAGCTCAACCCCGGCCTGGCCGGCCCAGTGCCCAACAGCGCCATGACCCTGAGCGTGCACCCCGATGATGTCGTGCTGGTGCGGCCAGATGCACCGCCAACTGCCGCGCGGGCGTGAAACGCCAGAGCTGCTGAACCTCCCAACGTGGCGCGGCTTTCCAAGCCGTGCTCACACAACCTTTGCACAGCGATGACTGGCCTTGAGCGTCGTGGCGTGTAGTCTTCTTATAAGAACACCCGGTGGGTGTATCGGAGGAGAAGATCATGTCCAATCGCGCGATCGTTGTGTCATTGTCACTGCTTGGTGGCGGCGTGTTGGCCCTGCCGCTGTCCGAGGCCTCGGCGCAGGTGCGGATCACCGAGTTCATGTCCGAGGGGCAGGGTGATATCGGCTCGGGCAACGGCGGGCGTCGCCAGCGCGAGTTCTTTGAGTTGACCAACCTCGGCCCCACCGCCGTGGACACGTCGGCCTGGTCGTTCAACGACAACAACATCAACGACCCGCACTTCTTCGGCACCGTCATCCAGTCCATCGCCCCGGGCGAGAGTGTGATCCTCACGCAGATGACTGCGGCGGACTTCCGCGCATGGTGGAACCTGCCCAGCAGCGTGCAGGTCTACTCCATCGGCCAGACCTCCAACCTGGGCAACGCCGACATGATCAACATCTACAACTCCAACACGCAGGACAACACGACGCTCGTCGACACGCTGGCTTATCTGGCTGACGCACGCGGCAGTGGCATCAGCCGCAACCGCCCCTTCGGCGGCACGGGCCAGGCGCTCAACGTCGATTGGGTCGCGTCGATCCTCGGCGATAGCTACGGCTCGGTCCTCTCTGGCGCGCCGGGCGTCTTCGCACCGAACTTCCCGACGCCCGACCCGATGCTGTGGGACCCGGCGCTCTTCCGCGACCTGGCGAATCCCGGCCAATACATCCCGGCCCCGACAGTCGCGGCGAGCCTGGCCCTGGCAGCCCTGCCGCTGACGCGGCGCCGGCGGTGAGGGAGTGACGAGCGGCGAGTGACGAGACGAGCGTCGGCACGCTCCAACGCCCACGTCCTTCCCCCGCCCCGCGGGGGAAGGACAGCGTGGCCTCAAGCGCAGCGCCGAGGCCACGCAGGATGAGGGTGCGGCGTGGTGGATGCTTCACGCGCCACACGCCGCCGCGCAGCGGCCTCCACCCATCGATCCCTCCACCCCCCACCCCTCTCCCCTACCATTCCCCGTGTCGGCATGCGGCCGCCGGCGGGCATTGGCCCGTGCGGAGGAAAGTCCGAGCACGACAGGACAGGGCGGTGGCTAACGGCCACCCGGGCCGAACCGGGCCCGAGGGACAGTGCCACAGAGAACAGACCGCCGATGGCCGATCGGGCAACTGATCGGATCAGGCAAGGGTGAAACGGTGGGGTAAGAGCCCACCGCGCCGCGGGCGACCGCGTCGGCATGGCAAACCCCGCTCCGTGCAAGGTCACGCAGTCGCCGCGAGCGAGCTTCGGCTTGCTCGACGCTCGGTCCGGGCGGCAGGCGGCGGGTAGACCGCTTCAGGGCGCGGGCAACCGCGCTCGCAGAGAAATGGCCGCACGCGAGGGAAGGTCCGCGCACGCTCCCGTCAAGGACCGCGCGGAAACCACCACTCGCCGACAGAACTCGGCTTATCGCCGGCACAGGTCCGCACCCCGCCCGCGCCCCCAAGGCGCGGGCGATGCGTTTTGCGGGGAAGGGCCGCGGGCCGAGTGTCAGGGAAGGGATCAATGGGCGGCGGCCGCTGCGCGGCGGAGTGTGCCGCGGAAAGCATCGCCCACGCCTTTACACAACCATCACACATCCTTGATCGTTCCTTGACAGGAGTTTCGCGCGCCGCGATCTATTGTCGTCATCCCCCATACTGGGCCCACGCCCGGAGGATCCTGATCATGGCGCATGCACGCACTTCATCCCACGGCCGCGGCTTTACGCTCATTGAGCTGCTCGTGGTCGTCGCCATCATCGCCCTGCTGATCAGCATCCTGCTGCCGGCCCTGGCCAGCGCGCGGGATGCGGCGCAGACGGTCAAGTGTCAGAGCAATCTGCGGCAGATCGGCGTCGCGGCGCTGGCATATGCGACGAGCAATCGGGGGACGTATTGCTCCGGAGCGTTTGAGAGTGAGGCGGCCGAGGGGCCGCTGGGCTACACGCTGCCGGTGCAGGTGGCGCCGCTGAATCGGTGGGGGTGGGTGGCGGATTACAAGAATGGCGGATATGCCGAGCCTGGGCTGCTGCTGTGCCCGACGAGCCCGGCGCGGAGCAGCCAGAACCTCTCGGCGGCGCGGATTGAGGGCGTCAGCGAGCAGCAGCGGCTGGACCTGATCCGCGAGGGGTATAACACGAACTACTGCCAGTCGTGGTACATGGCCCACACGGGGATGAAGAATGTGTTTCAGGGGGGTGTGGATCGCAAGCGGGGGGTGTTTACGCTGGGGCCGCTCAACGAGCGGTTTTTGGGTGGGACGGTCAGTGCCGATCGCGTGCCGCTGATGGGGGACGCGGCGACGCTGTCGTTCAACGAGGAGGATCGCGTGCTGATGCCCGATGGCACGACGGTGCCCGGGGCCAAGGCACTCTCCGATGGCCCGATGTTCAGCATCGGCGTCTCTGGTGCGTGGGGGCGTCAGGACTACAGCGACTTTGGCACGGCGCACGGCAAGGGGCCGGCGGTGGCCAACACGGGGCACACGCGCGTCAGCGGGCACTTCCTGTTTGCCGATGGGCACGTGGACTTGTTCCAGGACAAGATCCGCGACGGCCGCTGGCAGCCGCGGAGTGCGGCGGGGCCGTCGGGGGCGGATGCGAACTACCCGGACCTTGATGGCAAGGTGGCCACCGGCTGGCTCAACCGGCCGGGGCTGACCGACTAAGTGAGCACGGGCGGGGCGGGGCGTCGTGTGAGCACTCAAAAGCCTGGGCCGCGGCGCGGTAGGATTGGCTCGTGAGCACCGTGCCGGGCAATCCTGGGGCTGACCAACCACGGTCTGAGCGGCCGTCGGTGAGCGGAAGCACGCCGCATGTGGTGCGGCCGACGGACGATCAACTCAAGCCGATCGAGATTGAGGGTGTTGAGACGCCGCCGGGGGCTCCGCCGCCGGACGCGGGTGATAGTGGTAGCGGAGGTGGGGTTGTGGGGGGGCGGCTGCCGACGGGCGAAGTCTCGCTGAAGCATGATTCGGTGGTGGAACTGGCGCGGCGGCGCAAGGCCAAGGGCGTCAAGATCGCCTGTGCCGATTGCGGGTATGACGTGTCGGCGACGCCGATGTTTCCGTGCCCGGAGTGCGGCAGCCCGATGCGCAAGAACCTCGTCGGGGGGCACACATTTCGGATGGAGGACTATCGGCGGTCGCCCTCGGGGGCCACGCCCGTCGGGGCGGCGATCATCGGCGCGCCGATCCCGGGCAACATGCAGGCAAACCCTGTGGCCCATGGCGCGATTGAGTTGTGCTCAGATTGCGGCGCACAGGTGCAAGGTGAACCGGGCGAGCCATGCGGTGCGTGCGGCAGCCGCGCACGGACCACGCCCGAGCGCCTGGCCTATCGCCAGCGCATGGGGCGGATGATCATCGTCAAGCTGATCGCCACGCTCGTGGGCTGCACGCTCTTTGGGCTGCTCATCCCGCTGATCTTCATCATCTTCCTGGATCACTCCATCGGCACCGCGGCCTACACCCTGGCGATGTCGGCCGTGTCGATGGTCGGCGCGCTGATGCTGATCTGCTCGTTCATCGGCTGGGAAGAGCCGATGCCGGTGACGCTGGCCAAGGGTGCGGCAATCGGTGTGGCGTGGGGCGGGGTGGTGTATTTCACCCGCGTTGGCCTGCCTGGGGAACTCAATGTGCTGGGGTGCATCGCCGGCGGGCGGGCCCTGGTGCTGTTCCCACTGGTGTGGTGGCTTCTGCGGAGCGACTGGCGCGAGTCGGTGTTCATCTCGTTTGTGGCGACGGCGCTGGTCTCGCTGACGGCGTTGGTGGTGCCTTGGGATGTCTTGTGAACACTGTTCACAAGCAGTATGGCCCAAACGCGTTCGGGCTGAGCGGGGGGAGGGGGTGAGCACGGCGGGGTTGTCGGCAGCGGGGGATGGCGCCTAGTATCGAGGCCCGTCCGGGCGTGTTGAGCTTCGGACAACTGGGCGGTGACGAGCCGCCTGGTAGACGAGTTGGTTGGAGCATCGCTATGGCACACAAGAAGGGTCAGGGTTCGACGAAGAACGGCCGCGACAGCAACCCGCAGTATCGCGGCGTGAAGCTCTTCGCTGGTGAGCAGGCCAAGGCCGGCTCGATCCTGGTCCGCCAGGTCGGCACGCCGATCAAGGCTGGCTTCAACGTCCGCATGGGCAAGGACAACACGCTGTACTCGATCGCCGAGGGCACGGTCGTCTATCAGACGCTCTCCGGCGGCAGCAAGGTGCACGTCGAGCCGTCAGACCCGAAGGCGCCCCGTCCGTTCTACCTCAGCAGCAAGGCTTGAGGCCGATCGCCTGTGAAGGCGAGTGGACTGACAACTGGATTTCTCCGCAGCCCCGGTTCACGCCGGGGCTGTTTCGTTGTGGGCGACTGCCCGGGGGCGGGGGACGGTGATGCCTCGCCCGTCGATGCCACGCGACGGCTCGTGACGGCGGGATCCGTTTTCAACCCCGCTGCACGCGGCTGGCCGATACCCTCCTTCGCGGATGACGCAGGTGGCTTCCAATCCGGTTGAGGCGACGGCAGCAGTGCCTGAGCAGGGCGCGGGCGATGCCGCGCGGCTGGCGCGCCCGCCGCTGTTTGATGCCGGGTGGCTGCTGCTGATCCCGGGGATCGTGATCATCGCGCTGATGGTGCTGCTGCCGGCGGCGGAGGATCGCAACCGGGCGCGGTTCTATCGCGATCGGGCGCAGCTCGTCGAGCAGCACAGCCAGGCGCGGCTTGTCAATCACGCCGAATATCTCGCGGCCCTGAAGCGCGGCGACGAGGCGGTGCTGCGGGCGCAGGCAGCAGTGCAACTGAACAAAGTGCCGCGGGGCGAGCATCTGCTCATGCCTGATGGAGCCGTGCGGGCAGGCAACGCAGCGCCGACGACGAAGGTCGACATCCGCACGCTGGAGGCGAATGTGTATGACCGGCTTGAGCCGCCAACGCTGACGCTCAGTGAGTATCACCGTGAGTATTCCACGCTGGAACAACTGGCGATGGGCGAGCGCAGCCGCCTGTGGATGATCGGGCTGGGGGCGTTCTTGATCTTCGCCGGGTTGCTGCCGGCGGCGCGAAGGTGAGCGGCTGGCGGCGTGCGGGCAAGTGGGCGTACGCTCGGGCATGAGCGGGCCCGCCACAGGACACGAACACGATCAAGCGTTTGTGCGCAGCGTGATGCGCCGGCTCGCCGGCAAGTTCATCGTGCTGGAGGGGCCGGATGGCTCGGGCAAGAGCACGCAAAGCCGAAAACTCTCGGCGGCGCTGGATGACGCGGGCGTGACCTACACCCCCGTGCGCGAGCCTGGGGGCACGCCGGTGGGGGAGAAGATTCGCGAGGCGCTGCTGACGCGCGAGATCGGCTCGATGAGCGTGCGGTGCGAGATGCTGCTGTACATGGCCAGCCGGGCGGAGCTGTGCGAGTCGGTCATCCTCCCGGCGCTGCAGCGGGGCGAGCTGGTGCTGGCGGATCGGTTTGTGGCCAGCACGCTGGCGTATCAGGGCGCGGCGGGGGGGCTGCCCAGTGCAGATATCTCCGCCGTGGCCCGCGTGGCGACGCGCGGGCTGATGCCGGATTTGATCCTGCTGTTTGACGTCGACAGCGAGACGGCGGGCAAGCGCCTCAGCCCGCTGCTGGACCGCATGGAGGCCAAGGGCCTGGCGTTTCACACGCGCGTCCGCCAGGGCTATTTGGAGCAGGCCCGCAATGACCCGCGCCGATATGCCGTGCTCGACGCGAGCCGCCGGCCGGAAGACGTGTGGCGGCAGTTGCTGCACACACTCGACGAACGCGGCCAGGCGTGGTGAACGTGGCATCGAGAGGGAACGCGGGCAGAATCAATCGGGCGTTACCGACGCGCGTACGCCTCTTGATGCCTCGTTGCCTCGATGCCTCAGTGCGTCTCTACACGGTGAGTTTGACTTTGGTCACGCCGCGTGAGGCGCTGGCCAGGGCCTTTTCGCCGCCGGCGCGGAGCCAGGAGTCAAGGCGGTAGCGGACGGAGGCGTTGGGGGCGACGACGGCCAGCACGCCGCGTTTGACGCTGATGAGGCGGCACTCACTGCCGAGGTCCTGCGGGACGACCGTGCGCCAGACGTCGGCGGCGTCACTCAGCCCGCGGACCTGCGCGCGGACTTGCTTGATCAGCGAGCCCATCTCGCCGCCGATGGTCAGGTCCTTCCCCGGCCCGGCCCGCCAGCGGCGGAGATTGTCGAGATGGTTGGGGGGTGTGGGCATGACGGTGCACCGCTTGGATGAACGGTAGCGCGATGGTGCCGGTGTGCGGCTTGGGGGTGTGGGGGTGTCGTGAGTCGTGGCGAGACGCACCCTCATCCTGCTTCAGGCTGGCGCTGCGCTTGGCCTGAAGCTGTCCTTCCCCCGCGGGGCGGGGGAAGGACCACGCGGGGCGGGGGAAGGACCATGCGGGCGGGGGAAGGACTGGGCGGGGCGAGGGCTGTCTTTCTCGCCACTCGTCACTCATCACTAGCCACTCGCCACTCGCCACTTACCACGTGCCACTCACGCCGCCGTCAGTTTCGCATCACGCCGGCGACCATTTGCTTCTGGCTGGCAGGCAGGGTGTCGACGGGCGTGCTGCTCAGCAGTGCATCGATCACGGCATCGGTGCCGACCTGGTCGGCCTCGGCGTTGAAGTTCATCATCAGGCGGTGGCGCAGGACGGGCTTGGCCACGTCGCGCACGTGCTCGGGGGTGACGTGTTCGCTGCCGCTGAGCAGCGCGCGGGCCTTGGCGGCCAGCACGAGGTACTCACTGGCGCGCGGCCCGGCACCCCAGGAGACATATTGCGTGACCTTCGCCGGGCGGGTCAGGCCGTCAGGCTCACTGACGCGCGTGAGCCGCACGAGACGCAGGGCGTACATCAGCACGTGATCGGCGATCGGCATCGCCCGCACGAGGCTCTGGACCTGGTCGATCTGCTCAGCACCGAGGATCGGCCGCACCTCGGCCAGGCCGGCGCCGGTCGTGCGCTGAACGATCGCCAGTTCCTCGGCTTCGGTGGGGTAACTGATCTTGATCTCGAACATGAACCGGTCGAGCTGCGCCTCGGGCAGTGGATACGTCCCCTCCTGCTCGATGGGGTTCTGCGTGGCCAGCACGAAGAAGGGTCGCGGCAGCAGGTGCTGCACGCCCCCGACGGAGACCTGCTTCTCCTGCATCGCTTCGAGCAGCGCCGCCTGCGTCTTGGGTGGTGTGCGGTT
>JALOQT010000199.1 GCA_025453375.1 Phycisphaerales bacterium
GAGCTCGCCGCGCTGGACCTGCAGATCAACACCCTGCAAGGCGGGGATGGCCTGCTTGAAGGACTTGTAGGTCTTGGCGGCGTCGCGCAGGTCAATCGCCAGGTCCGTGGCGGTGGGCATGGTGTGGGCGCCGAGGAGGATGGGGAGCGGATTAGGGCTGAAGCGTGAAGGTTGAAGGATGAAGGTTGACGGAGAACGCTGTGGGGGTTCGGTTGCGAAGGTGTTGTTGGCGTATCGCGGCGCTCACGCGGGCTTGCGGGCTTTGGCCGTCAGGTGGCTTCGGAGGCGGGCGAAGGGGGCGGAGCGCTCGGGGCTGCGGCATCGGGCGAGGAGGTCGCGGGCCCGGCATTGGGTCCGGCGTTGGGCCCCGCGATGGGCTTGGCACCGGCGGCGCGGCGGGCGGCGCGCTGTTCGTGCAGGATTTTGGGGGTGATGTGGAAGGTGGCCAGCGCCTTGCCGACGCGGATGGTTTTGCCCAGGCCCTTGGTGGGCAGTTGCTGGACGATTTCGATTTCGATATCGAGGTTGAACTCATCGGTCGTGCGGATCAGCGCGTCGAGGTCCTGCACGGGGTTGATTTTGTAGATCGCCGGGCCGAAGCAGGGGCGGAGGAACTTGTAGTTCATCTGCTTGCAGACGACGGTGTAGTCGCCGCCGACGCGGCCGTGGATGTAGGTGCCGCCGACGATTTCGGCGTTGCCCAGCAGGGCGGCACCGGCCATGGCGTTATACCAGTTTCGGTTGAATCGCCGGAAGGGCAGGACGCCGGCGAAGGTGTTGTCATCGAGCTTTTTGAACTTGATGCCGCTGCGGAAGGCGTATGGCAGCCAGATCATGCTGGCGAGGCGATGGGCCCAGTTGTACTTGACCGTCAGGCGGCTGATGATGCTCTCCATCCGGTCCATGAACTTGCGATGCTTCTTGAGATCGCGCGGCGGGGGAGGCGAAGAAGGCGGAGGCGCGGCGGCGCCGGGCAGGTCGGGCGTCGGGCGGTCTGGATGGACGGGGCTTGCGGACACCGGCGGAGGATAGGAGCGGTTGTTCGGCGTCCGCACAAGGGGTGTCGATGGCGAGCAGGATGAGGGCAGTTTGTGCCCGGCTTGGAAAGCCGGGCCACGGGGCGAGGAGGGTGTTCTCGTGGCACGGCTTTTCAAGCCGTGCTCGGCCAACGCGTCCGCGAGT
The DNA here is from genome assembly GCA_025453375.1 of Phycisphaerales bacterium. Taxonomy (GTDB): domain Bacteria; phylum Planctomycetota; class Phycisphaerae; order Phycisphaerales; family UBA1924; genus JAJTGZ01. The sequence continues at coordinate 1,183 of JALOQT010000199.1, forward strand.
GCAGGGTGGGGTGGGTGGCGTGCTGTTTGGCAGAGATTGTGCCCGGCTTGGAAAGCCGGGCCACGGGGGATGCGCCAGACACTTGCGCAAGAAGTCTGGTATCGTTGGGGCTATGGCTGAACCAGCGGCATCGACTTCACCGACCTCCGGCGGCGCACTGGCCAAGGTGCTCGACTTCATCGAGAAGCTCGGCAACAAATTGCCCGAGCCGGCGCTGATCTTCGCCGGTCTGGCGGTCGTCGTGGTCATCGCCTCGTTCATCGGGGCCAAGGCGGGGTGGACGGTGCAGCCGGTGCGGGTTGTCGGCGTCTATGAGATGACGACCAACGCCCAGGGCCAGGCGGTCAAGAAGCTCGACGCCAACGGCAAGCCGATCCCCGTGCTCGGGGCCGATGGGCGGCAGGAGCGGACGACGGAGAACGTCGGCGCGCCGCTCACGCCGCGAAACTTGCTGACCATCGAGGGGGTGTATTGGATGCTCTCGTCGATGGTGCGCAACTTCACGGGGCTGCCGGCACTGGGGCTGGTGTTTGTGGCGATGCTGGGGATCGGGCTGGCGGAGAAGTTTGGGTTGTTTGGCGCGCTGATGCGCTGGCTGGCGATTTTGACGCCGCGCAAATTGTTGACGCCGGTGATCGTGTTCATCGGGGCCAACAGCAGCGTGGCGAGCGATGCGGGGTACATCATCCTGCCGCCGCTGGCGGCGGCGCTGTATCTGGCGATGGGGCGGTCGCCGATTGCGGGGCTGGCGGCGGCGTTTGCCGGCGTGGCCGGGGGGTTTGGCGGTGGGCTGTTCCCGACGGCGGCCGACGGGTTCCTCGCGGGCGTGGCGACGCAGGCGGCGCACATCATCGATCCGTCCTATCCGGCGGTGCAGGCGGTGCACAATCAGTTCTTCAAGATGGGCTCGGCGGTGGTGGTGATGCTCGCGGGATGGTTTGTGACCGACGTGATCATCGAGCCGCGCTTGCTCAAGCGCCAGAGCGACTCGCAAGACACCTCGGCGATCACCAGCATGGCATTGAACGCGACCGAGAAGAAGGGCCTGGCGGCGGCGGGCGTGGTGCTGGCGATCGTGCTGGGCACGTTTGCCGCGATGATCTTCACCCCCGGCGCGCCGCTGTATGGCACGGGGATGCCAACGCTGGCCAACGGGCAGATCCCCAGCTCGGTCTCGGCGAAGTTTCATGAGGGCGTAACGCTGCCGACGGTGGGTGCGCCGTCCACCTCCCCCGCGCTCACCTCCCCCACTGCCACCCCCACCATCCCGCCCGAGCGTGCGCTCCTCGTCGTCCCGCCGGAGACCAAGAACGGCGTGACGACGCCAGGCTGGATGGTCGAGCAGGTTGCTGGCAGCAAGCCAGCGGTCCTGGAGCGGCCGAGTGATCGCTGGTCGCAGGTGATCGTGCCGGTGATCTTCCTGTCGTTCCTGCTGCCGGGAATGGCCTACGGCCTGGTGACGGGCGCCTTGCGCAAACAGGCGGACTTCATCGACGCGCTCTACCACGGCATCAAGTCGATCGTGCCGATCCTGGCGATCTCGTTTTTCCTCGGTCAGTTCGTCAACTACTTCACGTACACCGGGCTGGACCGCATGTTGGCCTTCGCGGGGGGCAAGATGCTCATCGCGGCGGACCTGCCGATCCCGCTGCTGGTGGTGCTGTTTGTGCTGCTGGTCATCGCGGGGGACTTTGCGATGAGCGGGATGCTCAGCAAGTTCGGCGTCATGGCCCCGATCTTCATCCCGATGTTCATGATGGTCGGCATCAGCCCGGAACTGACCACCGCGGCCTACCGCATCGGCGACAGCGTGGTGAACATCATCACGCCGCTGAATAGCTACCTGCTGATCATTCTGGTCGTCTTGCAGAAGTATCAAAAGAACGCCGGGCTGGGCAGCCTCATCAGCCTGATGCTGCCGTACTCGATCGTCTTCGGCATCATCTGGACGGGCTTCCTGCTGCTGTGGATGGCCACGGGCCAGCCGCTGGGGCCCGATGCGCCGCTGTGGGCGGGGCTGGGGAAGTGAAGGGGGAGGGCTCAGGGCTCAGGGCCGAGGGCCGAGGGCCGAGGGGGGAGAAGCGACGGAGCGACGGAGGGGGTGAAGCGGCCTGCGGCCTGCGGCCGAGGGATCGAGGGACAGGGGATCGAGGGGTGGTGTCGTGGCTGGCGCCGCGATGTTGTTCTTTCTGCTCGATGCCTCGATGCCGGAGTGCCTAGCTGCCTCCCCCCCTGCTCGATGCCCCGCATCTTCTGATACCTCATGGCTGATGGCTAATGGCTGATGCCTGCTCCCCCATTTGGCCCTTTGCGCAGCCCCGCCCCCCTTTTTACGCTAAAAACGCGGCTTTTCTCCCAATCGCGTCCGAGAAGATCGTGGCAAGGACGGCTCGCGTTGGCTTGTGCGCGGCTCGCGTGGGCATGAGGATCGTCGGCGTGGGCTTGGCGGGGGTTGACGTTGGCTTGTGAGGCCTGCGCGTTGGCTTGGGCGGTCTGCTCGTTGGCTTGTGAGCCGCAGGCGTTGGTATGTCGAACCTCCGTCTTGGCCTGAGCGGTGCCCGCGCCCCCACCCCTCCCCCCGACCCCCGACCCCGGACCCCGGACCCCGGACCCCGCGGTGTTTCCGGCTGCCAGATGCCGGATGCCAGAT
>JALOQT010000200.1 GCA_025453375.1 Phycisphaerales bacterium
CCACCCCCACCCCCGCGCGCACCACCGGCTTCATGCTCGCATAATCCTGCAGCGCCGCGACCGACCACTCACCCTGCCGCAGCGCGGCGATCGCCTTCACCGCCGCCAGGGCCGCGGGCATCGTGCTGATCATCGGGATGCCCAGCCGCACCGACGCGGCGCGGATGCGGCCTTCGTCGGTCTTCCACCCCGTCTTGGTCGGCGTGTTGATGATCAGGTTGATCTGCCCGTTGGACATCATGTCCAGCACATTCGGCCGCACGGCGTCAGCGATCTTCGGCAGCAGGAACGTGCCATAGCCCTTGTCGGCCAGGAACTTGCCCGTGCCCGGGCTGGTGTAAATCGCAAAGCCCAGCTCCGTCAGTTCCCGCACGACGCCAATCGCCGCCGCGCGGTCCTGCTCGCGCACCGACAGGAACACCGCCCCGCTGCTGGGCAGCATGACCCCCGCGCCCATTTGCGCCTTGGCAAACGCCAGCGGGAAGCTCGCGTCGATCCCCATCACCTCGCCGGTGCTGCGCATCTCCGGCCCGAGCACGACATCCACCCCCGGGAACTTGCTGAACGGAAACACCGATTCCTTGATTGCATAAAACCCGCGCCACACATCCTCGCTGGCATCCAGTTCGCGCAGGCTCCGACCCATCATCACCTTGGCCGCAATCCGCGCCCAGGGTGTGCCCGTCGCCTTGCATACAAACGGCACCGTGCGGCTTGCCCGCGGGTTCACTTCCAAGATATACACCTGCCCGTCCTTGACCGCCAACTGCAGATTCATCAGCCCGCGCACACGTAAGTGCTTGGCCAGCAGCCGCCCGATCCGTTTGATCTCCTCATGCACCGCCGGCGCCAGGTCAAACGGCGGAATCGAGCACGCACTATCCCCCGAGTGCACGCCCGCATGCTCGATGTGCTCCATCACGCCGCTGATCAGCGCCTGCCGCGTGGACTGTGCCGGATCGTTCACCTCGCGATGCGGGTCAAAGTCCGCCACCACGTCGCAGTCCACCTCTGTTGCATCGCCCAGGAAGCGGTCAATCAGCACCGGCGCATCATCCACCTCGCTGATCCGCACCGCCGAAGTCATGTAACTGACCAGCGACTTTTCATCGCTGCACACTTCCATCCCGCGCCCGCCCAGCACATAGCTCGGCCGCACCAGCACCGGATACCCGATCCGCTCGGCGATCTCCACCGCCTGCTCCAGCGTCCGCGCGATCCCGCTCGGCGGCTTGCGCAAGCCCAGCTGATCCAGCAGCGCATCAAACCGCTTGCGATCCTCCGCCAGATCAATCGAATCCACACTCGTCCCGATGATCGGCGCACCCGCCTTCGTCAAGCCGTGCGCCAGATTCAGCGGCGTCTGCCCGCCAAACTGCACGACACACCCCAGCAACTTCGACGACGCGCCGGGCTTGCCACCAGAAGTGCCTCCAGAAGTGCCCCCCGAAGTGCCCCCCACACGCTCAACAACGTTCAGCACATCCTCCAGCGTCAGCGGCTCAAAGAACAGCAGATCGCTCGTGTCATAATCCGTGCTCACCGTCTCCGGATTGCTGTTGATCATCACGCTCTCAAGCCCCAGCTCCCGGGCCGCCTGCGCCGCGTGCACGCAGCAATAGTCAAACTCAATCCCCTGCCCGATGCGGTTTGGCCCGCCACCGATGATCACCACCTTCTGCCGATCCGTCAGCCGCACCTCATCATCGCGCTGCACCACGCCGTTGACCGAATAGGGCTTCTCATACGTGCTGTAGTAATACGGCGTGATCGCCGCAAACTCCGCCGCACACGTATCGACCAACTTATACACCGGCTCAATCCCCAGCGCCCGGCGCTTCGCCCGTACCTTCAAGATCGCGTCAGGGTTGATCTGCCCCAGATACAGCATCGCCAACTGCGCATCGCTATACCCCAGCGCCTTGGCCCGCGCCATGAGCGTCGCATCCACGCCCTCAAGGCTCTCCACTGCGCACAGTTCATCTTCAAACGCCACCAGCCGCGCGATCGTCCGCAGGAAGAACGGATCAATCCGCGTCAATCCCGCGATCTCCTCCAGGCTCATCCCCTGCTTGAAGGCATAGCGAATGTAATACAGCCGCCCCTGGCTCGGCACCGCCAGTTTGCGACGCAGTTTGTCATCGGGAATCGGCCACTCCACCGGCTGGTTGTCCGCCGTCTTGGCCGAGGCCGGGCTTGTGCTGGACTGGGCCACCGCCCCGCCCGCCAGTCGCTGCCCGCTCTGCCGCGCCAGCAACCACTTGTCATTGCGATCCAGCCCCAGGCCAAACCGCTTGACCTCCATCGACCGGATCGCCTTCTGCAGGCTCTCCGCCAAGGTCCGCCCGATCGCCATCGCCTCGCCGACGGACTTCATCTGCGTCGTCAGCGTCTCATCAGCTTCGGGGAACTTCTCAAACGTCCACCGCGGGATTTTCGTCACGACGTAGTCAATGCTCGGCTCAAAGCACGCGCTGGTCGTGCCGGTGATGTCATTGCGCAGCTCATCAAGCGTGTACCCGACTGCGAGCTTCGCCGCGATCTTGGCAATCGGGAACCCCGTCGCCTTGCTCGCCAGCGCGCTGGAGCGGCTCACCCGCGGGTTCATCTCCACCACGATCATCTCAAACTTCCCGTCCTTCGGCGACGGGTTGACCGCAAACTGCACATTGCTCCCACCCGTCTCGACCCCCACCGCCCGCATGATCGCCATGGCGGCGTCGCGCATCGCCTGATATTCCTTGTCACTGAGCGTCTGAATCGGCGCCACCGTGATCGAATCCCCCGTGTGCACGCCCATCGCATCAATGTTCTCAATCCCGCAGACGATGATGCAGTTGTCCTTCTTGTCGCGGACAACTTCCAGTTCATACTCCTTCCACCCGATCACCGACTGATCAATCAGCACCTGCCCGATCATGCTCGCCCGCAGCCCGCGCGAGATGATGTCGCGGAACTCATCAAGGTTGTACGCAATCCCGCCCCCCGTGCCGCCGAGCGTGAACGCCGGCCGGATGATCGCCGGCAGGCCGATCTCCGCCAGAAACGCCTCGGCCTCCGCCATCGTCTTGACCGTTCGCGCCCTGGGCATCTTCAGCCCCAGCCCCTCGACGATCTGCTTGAAGATCTCCCGATCCTCCGCCCGGTGAATCACCTCGCGATTGGCCCCGATCATCGCCACGCCGTGCTTCTGCAAGACGCCCGTGTCCCACAGTTTGCACGCACAGTTCAGCGCCGTCTGCCCGCCGAGCGTCGGCAGCACCGCATCGATCGGCTCGCCGATCTCGCGCTGGCGGATGATGATCTTCTCCACCGCCTCCGGCGTGATCGGCTCGACATACGTCCGGTCGGCCATCTCTGGATCAGTCATGATCGTCGCCGGATTGCTGTTGATCAGCACAATCCGATACCCCTCGGCCCGCAGCGCCTTGCACGCCTGCGTCCCGGAATAGTCAAACTCGCACCCCTGCCCGATGACAATCGGGCCCGAACCGATCAGCAGGATCGTCGAGATGTCGGTGCGCTTGGGCATCGGCAGAAACCTCCGGGCAGCCTGACACGCGCGTATTGGCCATCGCCCCTCGCACCGGCACACGCCAGCCGAAGCACCCGACCATTCAACCCGCTGCGCGCAAACTGGGCGAGCATACGCGACCCGACAGGGCAGAGCAAGCCGCGGAGCAGGCATCAGGAGTCAGGCATCAGGAGTGAGGCATCAGGCGTCAGCAAAAGAATGCATCGCGCAGCGAAGCCACCCCTCGGCCCTCACCCCTCGGCCCTACTCACCAATCCCCAAATCCGCCTTAGTAAACAGCGCCTCGAAG
>JALOQT010000201.1 GCA_025453375.1 Phycisphaerales bacterium
GCGTTGCAGTTCGCGCCGTGAGGGTGTGCGGGTGTCGGCACGGGCGAGAGCACCGATCGGGGTGAATCTCAGTAAAAACCATGATCCGGGCAAAGGGCGGGCGGTGGGGTTTGGTGTGAGGTTGGTTACTGGGACGCGTTTCTGTGAAGCACGCGCAAAAATGAGCAGGTTCACCCCTGTGTTTTCCGGGTCTTCGGGTGCAGATTGATATACCCTTAGGTCACTCGAAGGTGAGCGCCATCGGGTTGAGTTGGAGAGTTGTCGAGCCGGTCGCGGGCGAGCACCGCCGCGCTGGCCAGTCGTGAGATCACCAGTCCGTCCACACGCCAGTCGTTCAGACCCTGAAGGAGTTTCGAGTATGAAGCGCGCGATCACTGCCCTGTCGTTTGTCACGGCCGCAAGCCTGTTCTGTGCCTCGGGCCTGGCCCAGGCCGTCCCGACGCCCGGCCAGGTCGTCATCAGCGCGCTGTATGGCGGCGGTGGCAACTCCGGCTCCCGTTTCCTGCATGACTTCGTCGAACTGCACAACCGCACGAACAGCGCCCTGGACGTCAGCGGCTTCACGCTCCAGCGTGGCGGTGCGACGAGCGCCGGCGGCACTGCTGGCGCGAGCAACACGACGCTCGCCTTCCCGGCTGGGACCGTGATTCCTGCTGGCGGCTATGTGCTCGTCCGCGCTGCAGCCGGCACGACGCCCGGCGGCGGCACCGAGGCCATGCCGACGCCCTTCATCGACAACACGGCCAACAGCGGTGGCATGACGATGAGTGCGAGCAACGGCAAGATGGCCCTGGTCAGCAACGCCACGCTCGTCGCCAACTGGGATGCCACGACGATCATCGACTACGTCGCGTATGGCCTGTCCGGCACGAACCCCACGCGCACTGGCGACACGACCCTCGGGGCCCTGTCCAACACCACCGCCATGGTCCGCAAGGACGGCGGGTGCACCGATACGGACAACAGCCTCGCTGACTTTGATATCGTCAACGTCGGCCCCGGCACGACCTATGCCCCCCGCACCAGCGCCAGCGGCGCGTTTATCTGCGGCGTGCCGACCCCGAACCTCTCCGTCGCCCTCGCTACCACGTCCTGCGGCGTGACCTCGGGCAGCAGCATCACGCTCGTCGCCACCGCCAGCAACACTGGCACGGCTGACGTCAATGGTCCGACGGTCACGATCACCCTCCCCTTGGGCACGACGGGTGTCGTGGCTCCGGGCGCGACGGTTGTGGGCAACGTCATCACCTGGGCTCCGGGCAGCATCGTCCCGACGGGCAGTACGTCGCTGAACATCACCGGCACGGTCAACACGCAGGGCACGTTTGTCGCGACGGCGACGGCTCCGGCGGTGGCGGGCGAGACGGATACGAACAACAACAACGCCGCGGCGCGGGCCTTTGTGCCCTTCAGCGGGCCGGGCTACAACGCGACGGTGACGCCGCTGCTGGTGGCCGTCCCGCTGGCGCAGGAGACGGCGCTGTCGTGGAACGCCGGCGCGCTCGGCGAGTTCAACGATGGTTTCGGTTCCAACAAGATCCGCACGATCCCGGGCCGCCCGGTTCCGTCGGCCAACGGCAACCGCTTTGCCTTCTGGACCAACAGCGGCACCGGTGACTCCGGCGGCACGACGCTGAACTTCGACGGTTGGCTGCTGGCCGGCCAGATCAGCGGCGGCAGCGCGACGCTGACGGCGATCGCCAACGAGGGCACGACGCCGATCGACGGCGCTCGCTTTATCCGCTCGGGCGTCGGGTTCCCCGCGCCGGTGACGGCTCCGGTGATCAACAACAACGGCGACGTGGCCTTTGCCGTCCGCCTGCGTGACTCGGCTGACCCGACGGACAACACCGAGCCGGTGCGCAACGTCGTGGCTCGCACGACGGTGGCGAGCCCCTCGACGTTCACGATCGTCGCCCGCCAGGGTGATGCGGTGACGCCGGCGGTCGGCGGGGCGGGCGTGCTGTGGGGCAACCTCAGCGCGGCGACGCTCCAGGCCGATGGCACGGTGGCGTTCGCCAGCCAGTTGACGGGCACGGGCATTACGACCGCCAACGATTTCGCCCTCTCACGCAGCAATGGCTCGACCCTCGTCGCCCTCAAGGGCACGACGCCGGCCACGGGCATGCAGGGCACCAACGCGGGTTCGGCGATCACCGGGTTCAACAACGGGTTCGTCGAGGCCAACAGCTACAGCGTCGATGCCTCGGGCAGCAACGTGCTGATCTCCGGCACCGCTCGCCTCGCGGGCACGGGCGCTGCGACGGATGACGCGTTTGTCATGTTCAACGGCAACGTCGTCCTGCAGGAGGGCTTCCCGATCGCCGGCGCGAGCGTGGTGAGCAATGTGGCGACCTTCGACACCGCCCTGGTGCAGGCCGATGGCTCGTGGTACACGATCGGTGCTTTCGCCCCGACGCCCCCGGCCACGACGGGCCCGACGTTCCTGGTTCGCAACGGCACGCTGCTGGCGACCGTCGGCGATGTGATCGCCTCGGGCAGCACCGAGACGTGGAGCAACGCGGCAAGCCGTGCGTTCCAGTCCTTCGCTAGCAATGGCGCGGATCAGGTCATCTTCGGCCTGACCAACAACGCCGATCTGGCGACGGACAACGTGGCGGTGTGGCGCAACGGCAGCAACAGCCAGGTGATCCTGCGTGAAGGCCAGCCGCTGACGATCAACGGCCGCACGTTCTCCGTCGGGTTCGTCCCGGCGCAGCGTGCACAGGCGTGGATCACGTCTGACCGCAAGCTGGTGACGCTGGTGAGCCTCTACACGCCGGAGAACATCTGCCAGGGCAACTTCAACAACGCCACGGCGGTGCAGGCGCTGGTGTCGGTGGACCTGCCGACGGCGGGCCCGAGCTGCAACAGCCGCGCAAACTTCGCCGGTCCGAACCAGAGCACGACGCCCGACGCCGCGCTGACGGCTGACGACATCATCGTGTTCCTCGGTCACTACTTCAGCGGTGCGACCGGTGCGCCGATCGCCGGCAACCCGGCCAGCCCGACCAACCGTCTGGCGGACGTCTCTGGTGCGAACCAGAACGCGTCGCAGCCCGATGGCCAGCTGACGGCTGACGACATCATCGTCTTCCTGGGCTTCTACTTCCAGGGCTGCCCGTGAGTGAGAGGGCCGAGGGTTGAGGGCCGAGGGCCGAGGGCTGAGTGAAGATTTGGTCAGCCCTGACTGTTGACCCAAGGTTCTGTGCTTTGGTCTGATGTGAGATTCGCAATCGCCCCGCGCCGCGTGCGCGGGGCGTTTTCATTTCGTCGGACTATCCTCTGGACAGCATGACTGCCGCCCCGGCCAGCTTCGCGCCTGATCTCAACGCCCCGCGGCCTCGAAGTGGCAGCACGATGTGGCGCCTCGGGCGCGGCGGGTGGTTCGGATTGGTGACGATCGTGGTCGTCTCGCTGGCGTGCCTGCTGACGCTGCCCTGGACGCTGGTCAAGCAGGTTGAGCCGGGGTATGACGCAGCGGCGAAGAAGGGTTTGTCAGCCCCGCAGACGGCGCTGTATGAGCGGCAGAATCGGGCGGCGTTGCGATTGCCGCCGTCGTGGTACCCGACTGATGACCAGCGGTTCATCACGGGGTATGACCGTGCGGCGCAGGATGCTGCCCGGCGGGCGGTGGCGGATCGAACGGGCCAGATATATGACCCGCAGGTCACGCCCCCTACGCCTCAGGTGACGGCCGAGCAGGTCGATCAGCATCGCCCGAGCTTCTGGCTGGGGACGGACCATCTCGGGCGCAGCGTGCTGGCGCGGGTGCTTGTCGGCGGGGCGATCAGCCTCGGGATCGGGCTGGCG
>JALOQT010000202.1 GCA_025453375.1 Phycisphaerales bacterium
CCGTCGCCGCGTTGATCGTCACCCCGTCACGCACGATCGACACCGGGTTGCCCGTCAGCACCGCCATCCCCGTGTTCGGATCCGCCTCGATCCGCTCCCCACTGGCCGACAACCCCGACGCATCCTTCACACGCGGCGAGCCCGTCGCCACCACCTTGCTCGCCGTCGTCCGCCCCTGCCCGTCCGTCGCCAGATCCGCGTTGAACTCACCAGCCTCAATCACAAATGGCCCGCTGCTGGCCTTGGCCGCACCACGCACACTCACCCGCCGCGGCTCATCACTCGCCCCGCCATTGACCGGCTCCAGCGACAGCGTGATCGTCTGCCCACGCACCTCATCGACGGCGCCAGCATTCCCCCCACCGCCCCCGCCTCCCCCGCCTCCCCCGCGCGGCGAGCTGGCCTTGGCATCACCGCTCAGCGTGATCTCCCGCACCGATGACCGCGGCACCCCGTTCCCACCGGCCATCACCACCGGCGTGCCAAACGTGATCTCCGCCACCTGCCCGCTCGCCACCGCCCGTCCGTTGCCCCCGCGCGCCTGCACATTCCCCCGCGCCGTCGCGCTGGTCGGCAGCGGCTCCAGCCAGCCGTCCTTGGTCGCAAACGTCAGCGTCAGCCCCTCGCTCCACGACGCGAACAGCGCCGGCGCACCATCCGCCCGCGCCGCATCCAGTTCGCCCGCGCCAATCACCTCCACCTTGCCCTGAGGCAAGTCCGCCCGCACCTGCGTGCACACCAGCGTCCCGGCCCCGCCAGCGCTGAGCACGACCTTGGCCCCTGTGCCCGCCGCCCCACCCGCGCCGCCCCCGCCCCCCCCCGGCACCCGCATCACCAGCGTGCGGTTCGTTGCGCCATAGTCAACGATCGACGCCTCACCCGCCAGCCGCGCCGGCTCGTCAATCACGCGCACCGGCCCGTTGGAGCCACCCATCAACCGCAGCGCGACAAGATTCGGCCGCAGTTCCTCCGGCACGTTGGCCGTCGGCACCAGCACCATCCGCCCCTTCCATGTCGCGACGATCGGCTCACCATCTGCCTCCGCCGCCGTCACAGTCGCGCCGCTCGTCGGCCCGCCACTCGTCCCCGCGCTCGTCCCCGGATTGGCCCGCGGCGCGATCGGCCCCAGCTGCCCGATCGCCCCATCGGCCAGTTTGTTGTTCACCAGCGTCATCCATCCCTCAACGCGCGACGCCAGCAATCGCCGCGGCCCCTGACGGATCGCCACATCATCCTCAATCGTCAATCGATACAGCCGCGTGCGCTCCTGCCCGCTGCCCGCACGCGTCTCCCCACCCGCCCCCCCAGTCCCCCCAGCCCCCCCCGCCCCGCCCAGCCGCCGACTGGCCAGCCGCGACCGAACGCCCGACGTCGGCACATCCGGCCGCGTCGCCGTCCCCGGCCAGATCCGAACCTGATCGACCCGCACAAACTCACCCCGGCTGATCCCTTCCTCCACCTGATCAAAGATGATCAGCGCCCCCGTCCCCGCGATACTCATGCGCTCCGAGTCAATCGTGAACGCATCCTGCGTGCTCAACTCCGCCTCCGGCGCGTTGAACACCAGCGTCCGCGTCTGGGCGATGATGCTCGGGCGGTCCTTGGCCAGGTCAATCGCCCGCTCGCGCCCCTGCGCGTCAACCTGCGGGTCGAAGATCTCAACGGTCACCCCCCCTTCAAACCGCCCACTCTCCGGCTCGCGCCCGCCCTTGGGCGTGAAGAACGCACCCTGCACCGCGCGAATCGCCGCGATTGAGCCATCACGCAAATACACATACCCGCGCGGCTCCTGCACCACCGCCTCGCCCACGCCCGCCGCCCCCGCCGCGCCACCGGCCATCGGCTCGAGCTTCTGCCACGACAACTGCGCCGAGACGCGCGTCGAATCCGCCTTGTCGAAAAACTTGACACTCGCCGCCCCCGTCCGCGCCGCCGCCATGCCCGTGCCCGCATCACCACCGACACTGGCCCCCGGCCCCGGCCCGCTGCCCGTCGGCCCGGTCAACGTATCCATCCCCCCGCTCAACCCCTGCCCGCCCCCCGCCGCCCCCCCCCCCCCCCCCCCCCGTGACGCCGGGCCCCACCACCGCCGTCGCCCCGCCCACCGCCGACCGGCGCGTCACCACCACCACGCTCACCAGCGCCACGATCGCCACGCCTGTCAGCACCGCCGCGATCAGCCCTGCCCGCCGCAGGTCCACCCGGCTCGGCCGCGCACGGCCAGCCGCGCCCTCTGCGCTCGCCGTGTCGTCAGCCGCATTCGTCCCCGGTCGTGTCGATCCCTCGTCGGCCATAGCCCTGACGATAGGTTCCGCCCTGCAAAGCCGATTCAGCCGCCAGCCAAACCCCCCGCCGAACCCCCAGCCGCCGGCTTGGCATACATCGCCACCGCCTCTTCCAGACGCCCCATCTGGCCCAGCAGGTGCTCGATCGCCTCGCGCACTGCGCCGTCGCCGCCGCGGCGCAAAGTCACATACTTCGCCACAGCCTTGACCCGCGCGTCGGCGTTGGCCGGCGCAATCGCATAGCCCACGCGCGTCATCGCTGGCAGGTCCGGCCAGTCATCGCCGACATACGCCATCGCCCCGGGCGCCACGCCGCTCTGGGCCGCCAGGCGCGCAAGGTCCGTCCCCTTGTCAGTACTGCCCTGAAACACCAGCGGCACGCCCAGGTCCGCCAATCGATGCCCAATCGCCGGCCCACGCCGCCCGGTGATGACCGCCAACTTCAGCCCCAGCCCCGTCCACGCCCGCATCCCCAGCCCATCGTGCACGTGAAACCGCTTGGTCTCCTGACCATCGGGCCCGACGTGAATCCCGCCATCGGTCAGCACGCCATCGACGTCAAGCACAAGCATCTGCACATTGAGCATGCCAGAGGGTAAGGACGGAAGGTTGAAGGTGGAAGGTTGAATGAGAACACGCCCGGGATGCGATGGACGCGCACCGAGGTCGTGGGGTTTCTCATTCAACCTTCCACCTTCAACCTTTCTCCCGCAACCTTCCACCTTCAACCTTCCGTACGCTTGGCCATGGCCACCACCACCTCGACGAGTCTGGCTCTGCCCATCATGCTGGCGATTGGCGCGGGCGTGTGCTGGGGGATTGGAGAAGTGTGCACGAAATTGGTGCTCAAGAGCGGGCAGGTCGGGCCGGTCACGGCTGTGGCGGTGCGGACGCTGGTAGCCCTGCCGCTGGTCTGGCTGGCGTGGTGGGCCGTCGGGCGGGTGCTGGGGCCAGAGCCGGACTGGACCAAGGCCAGTTCGGGCGTGCTGCTGAAACTGATTCTCGGCGCGGGCGTCGCGGCGGGGGCGGTCGCGCTGATTCTGTTTTACTCGAGCCTCAAACTCGCGGACGTTTCGGTCGTCAAGCCGATCGCTTTCACGATCGCCCCGGCGACGGCGGTGCTGCTGGGGTGGCTGATCTTGGGAGAAGCGATGACCGTGCGCAAGGGGGCGGCCGTTGCGCTGATCCTCACCGGCGTGGTGCTGCTGGCCAGCCCGGGCACGAGCAAAGCGCCCGCGCCCCCTACTCCAGCGCCGTCACAGCCCTAGGGCCTTACTTGATGACGTTGCGGGCATTGCGCAAACGCTTGACCACTTCGGGCCGGGTTGTACGCGAGATGGCGCGGTCGATGAGGCTCTGAGCCGCGCTGAGGCCATCGACCGGAGCGATGGCCTTGCCGGCTTCGAAGGCATCGCGGCCAATGTTCCAGAGGCGCACGTTGGCCGCCAGCAGGCGGGCCTCCTCAGGTGTCAGATTTTCAAGCTTGGGCCAGAGGCCTTGCCAGATCGCGTCAGCCAACTCGTTGGGCACTTCGCCCGTGGCGGGGGCGAGCATCGCCAACTGCACCATCGTCTCGCTGTCGCCCGTGCGGAAGGCGGCCAGCGCCATCGCCTCGGCCATGGCCGGCGTGATCGCCGGTGCGGGCTTGGGCGCTGGCTTGGCGTCGGGCTTGGCTTCGGGCGTCGATCCTTCGGCCGCTCCCGGGGCGGGGGCTGCGGCTTCGGCCAGCAGCGCGCGGGCGACACGGACGGCGTCACCATCGCGGCCTTGCAGGATCAGCAGCCGGCTGGCGGCGTCAAAGTCCTTGGCACGCACACGGGCGCGCGTGGCTTCGTCGATGCGCTCGGCGCCGGCGCCGAGGGTCGTCAGCACGTCCTGCGGCATGACGCGCGGGGCGGCCTTGGCGGCGGGGTCAGCCGTGGTCATCAGTGCATCGCCGACGACCTGCACACGCCATGGGCCCAGCGCCGGGGCCATGATGTGGCGGTTGGCCGCGGCCCACGTCCACCCGCCGAGCTGGCGAGCCGCGACGACGCGCGGCGGGACGAACGCCGGCAGGAAGGGCTCGTGCACCGAGCCGACATACGCATACGCGCCGCGATCCAACCAGCGCCCGCCGACGGCCTCGGGCTGCGAGCCGAGTTGGAGGCTCCATGAGTGCACGAAGTAGACGATCGAGGGGACGCGCAGCATCGGGATGTCACCCGGCTCGGCGTTGCCCGGCTTGAAGGAGAAGAAGTCCCAGTTACCCATGGTGTTGACGTTGATCCACGCGGCTTCGAGGCCGCCGCCGGTCTGGTTGGTCAGGCGGAGAGGGTTGCGCCTGGGCGTCAGGCCACCAGCCAGAACGGCGCGCCACTCATCGAGGGCGAACTGGGGGGAGTTGATGTTGCGGACGTTGTCGCGGCCGAGGAACGCTTCGAGCACGGTGACGGTGCCGCGCGCGTCAAACTCCGACCAGCCGGTGCCCATTTCGTAGGAATCGACGACTGCCGCGCCCGGCCCGCCCGCGGTGGTGATGCGGCCGAGCTGACGCCCGATGAACAGCGAGGACATCGCCCGATACATCGCACGCGATGCGCTGCCTGGCAACTGCGCGGAATAGGCCCAACGCTGACGCTGCGGCGAGCGCTGGCGACCGAGCAGATCCGTCAGCGCGATCGACTCGCCGGACCGGCCGACGAACGGAGGCTCAAAGACGATCTCACCCTTGACCTCGACGCGCATGTCGGCGTTCATGACGAGGGTGAGGGCATCGATCTGATCGCCCATGGCGATGTAGCTCAGTTTCAGTGCATCGAGCCGATCGGTGATGGCGCCGCTGATGGAATCGACCTTGGCCACGGGCCACGTCTCGCCGACGGGGCCGACGGGGCGCGTGACGGGGACGAGCACCTGGCCGTAATACGCCGCGAGGGCGAGGGCGGCGGGAGCGGCGTCGTCCATCGGGTCATAGGCGACGACGCCCAGCGGGCCGGGGCCGGCGCTATCAGCGCGTTTGGCGAGGGCTTCGAGGTAGGCCTCGCTGCTGGCGGCGCTCCAGATGGTGGCGAGTTTGGCCTGCATCGCACTGTCACGGGCGGCGCGCTCGGCCGGGAGGGTGGCGTCACCCTGGCCGGTCCAGTTGATGAGGATCGGGCTGGAAGCGGTGACGCTGGTGATGCCGCGGACGAAGCGGGCGATGTCCTCACGGGCGGCGGGGGTGCCGTCGTCGATCAGGACGGGGATGACCTGGCCCTTGGACCAGAGCTGCGTGATCGCATCGGTAGCCAGGGCGGCACTGCCGACGATGACGACGGGCACGGGCTGGCCATTGGGCAGCGGCGCGCGGACGGCGCGGACGCGCTTGCCGAAGACTTCTTCAAGGGGCGGGGGCTCGGCGGGCTTAGCCTCGGGCTTCGTTTCAGGCTTGGCTGGGGATGCGGCGGCTGGCGGCGCGGTCGTGGCGGCGGCGGGTGCCGCGGCAGGCGTGGCGGTGGGCGCGGTGGGGGCGGC
>JALOQT010000203.1 GCA_025453375.1 Phycisphaerales bacterium
GCTGACGGTGACGCAGACGGTGCAGTTGACGTTCAGTCGAAGCCTTGGGCCGAATGTGTCGAGTAGCTTCACCTTCGCGGGGCCGGGGATCATCATCACGGAAGGTTCGTCGCCTGGGACGTATTCCGTCCCGCCCGGGGATTACACGTTGCAGTTCCTGGTCAACGGCTTTGGTTCGATCCCGAGCGGTGCGAGCTTTGCGGTGACGCTGGGCGTGCCTCCTACGTCGCAGACGGCTTTTACCTATCAGGGGAAGTTGACGCGGACGAATGGTGCGCTGCCGACGGCGATTGATATGAGTGTGTCGTTCTTCAACGCATCGGTTGGCGGGACGGTGTTTGCCGCGCCGCAGGCGGTGAGCAATGTGCCTGTGGCGAGCGATGGGACGTTTACGGTGCAGCTTGATCCTGGTGTGAACTTCCCGCTGGGTGATACATGGCTGGACATTGCGATCCGGCCGACGGGCGGTGGGGCGTTTACGAATCTGTCGCCTCGCCAGCAGGTGACGGCCGCGCCCAAGGCGCGGGCGGCGGACACGGCCAATGTGGCGTTGGCGGCGCGCTGGCTGGATTCGCTGCAGCCGATCTTCGTGAGGGGCGAAGCGGGCCTGTCGTCTCAGTCACCAGGGATGACGCTGGTGAGCGGCAACTTGCAGCGTGCGTTTGTGGGCATGCGTGATGACACGACGGTGGGGTTCCGCAGCGAGTCCACCGGCGCGTGGATGCTGGCGGCCAACACGCAAACGGGGTTCGTCGGCATCGGGACGACCAACCCGCAGTTTAATGTGCACACGGTCGGGACGACGGATGTGCAGATCGCCGCGACGAGCACGTCCAGCGGCGGGCGGACGTGGAGCGTGCAGTCCTCGTCTGGGACGTATGGGCCGGGCAATCAGCTCAATGGCTCGTTCCAGATTGTGGACCGGACGAGCAACGTGGCGCGGATGCTGATCGATGCGTCAGGCAACATGGGCGTGGGGACGACGCAACCGCAGAGCCGCCTGCAGGTGGGCGGCACGGTGCGGGCGGATGCGTTTGCGTACACCACGCCGGTGAGCACGACGGTGACGATCGGTGAGATGGCGTGGCGGTCGCGCAGCGGCGCGGCGGTGAGCATGGGGCTGGGCCAGGGCGGCGCGGTGCTGGCGTCGGGTGACCCATCGGGGTTGATCGCGCAGTTGCCGGTGCCAGTGGGGGCGACGATCACTGGGGTGACGATCTATGTGGTGGACAATGAGCCTGGGGTGAACCTGCAGGTGACGACGATCCGGGCGGATCCGACGTCGCTGGCGGGCATTGTGCAGTTGTCGGTGGCGTCATTCACCACGGGGGCGGCGCTGGCAGTGGTGCCGATCAACGCGACGCCGACGACGACGCAGCTGGCTTCGACCAACCAGGTGTACTACGTGCAGGTGCTGCCGGTGATCGGGAACTGGACGGGCAATCTGAGCGTGCGCGGGGCGACGGTGACGTATACGACGCCGCGGCCGCTGCCGTGAGGTTGATCACGGCTCGACGGGCACGCTGGTGATGACCTGCTGCGTCGCTTGCTCGGGCTCGCCCGGGCGGGCGGGTGCGGCGGTGCCGGGGGCAACGTTTGCGTTGCGCCGGGCCAGTGCGGCCAGCAGGGCGGATTGATCGCGACTGATCGATGAGCGGCGGAGGCCGGTGAGGTCGACGACGTGTGCCGCAGTGGCTGGGGCGGTGGCCCGGGCGATGGCGCGGATGATCTCCTCATCGCTGAGGGCGATGGTCGGGGGCGTGAGCGGCGTCGAGCGGGCGGGCGTCGGGGTGTTGGCGCTGAGCACGATGGGGGGGGAGTTGAAGGTTGAGCCGGCCTGCGTCGGGGAGACGGTCAGAACGCTGCCACCGGAGGAGACGGCCATCGCCGCACCGCCGCGGATGGCGGTGCCGCCGCCTCCGCCTCCGCCGCCTCCTCCGCCCCCACCACCGCCGCCGATGGCGTTGGCCTGCTCGGGGGCTGGGGCGCCGGGGGCGCCGCCGACTTGCCCTGGTTCGGGAAGGCGGCCGCCCGTGTCAGCGAAGCCTGGCATCCAGGGCGTGATGGGCAGGTTGGGCATGAGATCGCCACGCAACTCGGGAGGGAGCGCGGGCGCGGGCGTGGTGGGTGGTGTGGGTGGCGTGGTGGTGCCGGAACCAGCACCGGGGTTGGCCGGCGGAGTCACCGGTGAGTCCGGCGGGCTGACGGGCTGATTGGGCGCAGTCAGCGGCGGGGGGTTGAGTGTCGGGGCGAGGCTTGGGAGTTGAGCGAACTGGCGGAGGAATGGATTGAGAACGGCGGAGAAGTAGTTGGGAACCGGGGCCCATTCGTTGGCGTCGCGTGCCCAGCCGAAGACGATGACGCCCGCGCAGCCCATCTCGCGCGGAATCTCGAAGCTGCGCCGGAGCATCCACTCGGGCAGAGGCATGTTGGAGCGTTCGGAGTTGGCAGGGTGGAAGGCGTAGCCGATCCAGGGGATGACGGGCTTGCCGCGCGAGACGCGGATGGATTCGGCGAGGTTGGTACGGAAGAAGTTTTCGTAGTCGGACTGGAAGTCGTAGTAGCCAGCGGGCCGCGTCGTGCCGTCGGGGACGGAGTAGTAGTGGGCGTAGAGGCTGGGTGAGTGAACGTCGACCATGTCGTAGAACCAGCCGAGTTCGTTGTCATTGACCCAGCGCCAGCGTGCACGCCAGACGGGATCGCGAACCTGCCAATAGGTGAACCACGGCAGGTTGTAGAAGGTGACCTGCGCGTTTGGACGGAGTGACTTGACATGATTGAACACACGCGTGTAGAACTCGCGGGTGATGGCAAGCCAGGTTGTGCGATAGAGCTCTTCGCGCTGTTCGGGCGTCATCGAGGCGAGCTCGCCGGCGCGCGTCTGGTTGATGTGCTCCTTCCAGTCGTCGATGACGTCATGATCATCGGCGGTGATCAGCGCACCTGGGTTGGCGGAATTGGGGTGGTCTGTCCAGAATGGGAGCCAGTTCTCGTAGTCGAGCACAAGTACGCCGTTGAAGTTCGGCGGGACAATCCGCTCAAAGAAGCGGGTGATCGATGGGAGGTAGGCTGCGTAATACGCCTCGGCACCGCCGGGCCAACGTTCGATTTCGTGCGGGCCGCGCCAGGCGTAGGGGGTGCCGTTGCCGTACGGCCCGGTGTTGAAGCCGCTGACCCACCAGAAGTTCGTGTTCCACGGAACGTTTTCGACCTCGAAGTTGTACCAACTCGTGTTTGGAGCCCAATAGGTAAGGTAGAGACTGAACTGATCGGGCGGTGGCGTGCCGGTGCGGGCGAGGTTCATCCGCGCGGTGAGATCGCGCGGGTTGGCGACGGAGACTTGCGGGAGCACCAATGCTGCGATCATGGCGACGAGCACCGCCAGGGTGCCGCGAGTCGAACCCACGAACTGACTCCAGATTGGCAACATTGGGCGCGGCTCCTCCAATTAGCGGTACAGTGAGAAAGAGCATCGGGTTCACTGTGGACTTGGACAACTGGTTCGGCGTGTTGCGCGTGGGGTTGGGTGGGAAGGCGATCGGTCTGTGCCAGTGAGCCGGAATGTGTTGCTCCGATAGGCTGGCGACGGGTGATAGGGTGATGTTTGGAGTGCTTGCGGGGCAATGTCGTTGGATGGGCACGTTGGTGTGTGCGGCTGGTTGTAAATCGTGCCGATATCCTCTGTTGGTCGGCAGTCGACATTCACTGGCAGATCGTCCTCCGAAGGCTCTCTCATGACCCAGGTTCTCTTTGTCATCTTTGTGCTGAGCATGCTGCTGGCCGGCCTCATCTGCCTGGCACG
>JALOQT010000204.1 GCA_025453375.1 Phycisphaerales bacterium
CCCCCGTGCCCCCCGCTTCCCGCCCCGGCTCGACCAGCAACCTGCAACACCTCGACACGATCGTGACGCGCCTGTGTGCATCGCCCGGAAAGCCGCGGCACGAATCTTGTCAACTCCTCGCACCGTCCACCATCGCATCGCGACACACTGACGGCCAGCCACTGACCGCCACAACCTGATTGACAAACAGCCGGGCGCAGAGGCCCGGCTGCGTGAAGATTCTATCAAGTTCGGGCGTGCCCTGCCCGCCCAAACCAGCGCGTCCGGCCTCAATCGCACACGCCCTGGTGGGCGAGTGCGGTCGCGGCGATTACTTCGTCTCGCCGCCCTGATCCGGGCCACCGGCCTTGCGACGGGCCTTCTTGGCGACGCCGATGCCCAGCTTGGCGACCTTGATCGTCAGCCCAGGGCGGACGTAGCCGCTCTGCTCGCTGGCGCAGTGGTGCATCTTGGGCATGCCCGACACGGGATCGAGGCCCGGGGTCGTGCCAGTGAGGGCGTGGTGCGAGCGGCGGCGACGAGTGCGGCCGTACGAGATTTTTTGTGGAGGGTTCATGAAATACGTTCCTGCCGCCGGCCTTCCGGGCCAGACGCCCCGATTCTGCCGGGCCTAAATGATAGGCCCAAACCCGACCTTGGACAAACCGGCCGACCCGCCCGGACCTCCCGGGCAGATCGGTCATTTTACCTACACATGCACCTCGATCAGGCCGTCGCCGCCCCACCCGAGCGACGCCGCGCCGGGGCCGGCTCGGTGTCGTCCTGGCTGCGGACCCAGACCATCGGGGCGGAGATGAAGATCGACGAATAGGTGCCCGTCAGCACGCCCACCAGGAAGGTGAAGGCAAACGGCCGGATCGCCTCGCCGCCGACGACAAACAGCACCACCGTCGCGATGATGACCAGCCCGCTGGTGATGACCGTTCGGCTGATGGTGCTGTTGACCGCATCGTTGATGATCGCCCGCGTCGCGTAGGGCCGCTTGCCCTTGGTCTCGCGGATGCGGTCCATCACGATGACGGTGTCATTGAGCGAGTAGCCCAGGATGGTCAGCACCGCGGCGACGACGTTCAGGTCGATCTTGAATGGCTCGATCCCCAGGCTCTGGGCCACGCCTGGATAACGCTCGACGATCAAGCCGCACGCCGCCAGCGCGCCGGTGGCGACGATGCAGTCGTGCAGCGTCGCCAGGATCGCACCCATGGAGTATCGGAAGCTCTGGAAGCGAATCCAGATGTAGATGACAATCAGCACGGCGCTGAGCGCGACGCTGATGATCGCCTTGGTGGTGAAGTCCGCCGCGATCGAGCTGCTGAAGCTCTCGACGCCCGCCAGCGAGCTGCTGCGGCCGAGCGCATCGCTCACCAGTCGCCACTCGCTGGCCTTCATCACGGCGTTCCACCGCTCAGGGTCCTGCAGGAAGCTGACCGCGTCATCCCGCACGATCAGCGCGACAGCCCCGATCCGCTGCTCATCACCCTCCAGGATGACCCATCGATGGTTGCGAGCGTTGGCGGCCTGGTGCGTCGGATCGTTGCGCATCAGGCGCAGACGCTCCTCCAGGTTTCGCAGGCTCGGGCGGGGCTCGAGTCCATCAAGCACAATCGCCGCGCCGCCGATGAACTCACTGACATCCGTCCGCACACCCGGGCGGCCGATGTTCTCACCCAGGCTGCGATCGATGATCGGTCGGATAGGCACGCTGCGCATGTCCGTCTGGCCCATGCCGGCGAACTTGATCGGCGGCTGCTCGTCGATGACATCGCCAAAGGCCAGCAGAACCGCCTCCTGCACCAGCTTGGAATTCTGCTCGACAGTCTTGATCGTGAACCGGCTCGCCCGCGTGCGATCCTGCGGATCGGGGTTGATCGCCAGCACCTCGGCGGCGACAAACTCGCGAATCGGCTGGAACTCCGGCCGAACGGCCGTCTCGCGGACGCGCGTGCGGGCCTCATCGAGGCTCAGCGACATCGGCGTGCCAGCCGCACCGTTCTTCAGCTGCACCGTCACCTTCGTGCCGCCGCGGAAGTCGTTGTCAAAGACATCTGCCCCGCGCTTGGCGATGACCCAGATGCTTGCGACGACCAGCAGGGCCGACAGGGTGAACATCACCGGGCGATACTTCATCCAGTCGATCTTCGGATACAGCGCACGGCTGATGATCGGGAAGCGGACAGCCATCATGCTGCCGTTGCGCCAGCCGAACTTCTCGACAAACAGATAGAAAAGCACACGCGTGGCGTAGAGCTGCGTGAAGAACGTCGTGATCGAGCCGACGATCATCGTGATCGCAAAGCCCTTGATTTCCTGCGTGCCCGTCGCCGCCAGGACGACGCAGACGATCAGCACCGTCAGGTTGCCGTCGATGATGCTCGGCAACGCGCGGCTGTAGCCCAGGCGTACGGCATTGCGGAAGTCCGCCCCTTCCTCCATCTCCTCACGCATGCGCTCGTAGATCAGCACGTTGGCGTCGACGGCCATGCCGAAGGTCAGCACCACGCCGGCAATGCCAGGCAGGCTGAAGGCCGCCTGCTGCAACGCCATGATGCCCAGGATCAGCAGGCCGTTGAGCAGCAGCGCAAAGACCGCCACCAACCCGCACCCGAAGTAGTACACCACCATGATGAACGCCACCAGGGCGAAGGCGATGTATCCGCTCTTGAGCCCGCGGGCGAGATTGTCCGCACCCAGTTCCGGCCCGATCGTGCTCTGACTGATCGGCTCGGGGCTCAGTTTCGCCGCCATGCTGCCGGCGGCGAGCACGCGGACGATGTAGTCAATCTCAGCCTGTGAAAACTCACCGGTGATGCGGCCTTCGGCACTGATGCGGCTCTGCAACGTCGGCGCGGTATAGACCTGATCATCCAGCAGCACTGCCATCTGACGACCGACGTTCACGCCCGTCAGGTCGCCCAGCTTTGCACCGCCCAGCACATCCATGCGGAAGGCGATGGCATTGCGATTGAGTTCATCAAGCGTCGGGCTGGCGCTGGAGACGCTCCATGTGCCCTCGGCCTGCGTCAGCCGCAGGCCCGGCTGATCGAAGCACAGCATGTAGACTTCGCCATCAAACTCCTCGGCGACATATCCCATTGCGCCGAAGAACGACGCGGCGCCATTGGCCGACAGCGCGGCATAGTCCTGGCTCGTGCGCATCCAGCCATCGATCTTGTTGAGCTTGAACCACCGCGCCTCCGTTCCACGGACTGCACGCGGGCCCTGCGAGCGCAGCTCGCTCCGCAGGCGTGCCTCATCGGGCAACTCACCAGGGCGGACGGTGATGCGGAAGTCCAGCACGCCAGCGGCCCGCAGCAGGCGACGCACATCCGACGGGTCATCTAGCGTCTTGCGGCTGGCCTGATATGAATTCCACCTTTCGACGATGCCATCGATGATCGCCCCGGAGCCGGGGTGAGCGGCCTTCAACCGGTCCAGCGCCTGGCTGCGCGGGCTAGGGATCGTCTGAAACTGATCAGGCACGCCAGTCGGAATGCGGCGAGACTGATTGGACAGCTCCAGCACGCGGCGAAGATCCGACGCCGTCAGCACGCTGCGAAGGGCGTTCTCCGAAGCCTGTTCATACGCCGAACCAAGCTTGGCTCGTAGCAGGGGCTGCCAGATTTTTCGGTAAGTCGATCGACCACTCCAGCGAATAAGCCACTCTCTGGCGGGCATTTGTTCCATCGGTTCCCAGCGGCTAATCTTAGATCCATAGAAGATGGTCATACCCAATCGGAATTTTTCCCACAAATTCAATTGCTTCTCATCAGCATCTTACACATCCAGCGCAGGCCGGTCTG
>JALOQT010000205.1 GCA_025453375.1 Phycisphaerales bacterium
AAGCTTCCAAGGGCAGTTCAAACATGCAGGGGCTATCGGCCGATGCGGGGCGAGACTGAAGCCAACATCGCTCGCGCCGGCTTGCCAACGAGCTCGGCCGAGCCCCCACGAGCCCCCAGGCGCAAGGACTGCCGACTGATGCGAACTTTGGCCGGTCGGCGGTTGGGTGACGTACAGTCCGACCGATTATGCGGACTGTTCTCCTCCGGCCCCGCAACGAACTGTCTCGGTGGTGGCTGCTGATGCTGATGCTGGTGAGCCTGCTGGCGTGCGGGCCGGCGGTGGCGCACGCGCAGCTTGGCGGGGGCGGTGAGGGCGTGGGGGGCGTGGGGGGCGGCGCGGGTGCGATGGCCGAAGACGCCCCGGAGATTGACCTGAAGGTCCTGCAGTTTGGCGTGGGCAACATCGTGCGAGCGGGCACGTGGATCGGCGTGCAGGTGCAGGTGCAGGAACTGGGGACTCGCAGCCGCGAAATCGCCTTGCGGCTGGGCGTGCGCGACGAGGATGGCGACACGGCCCAATACCAGACGACCGTCGCGACGACGCCCGGTGCCGGCGGGCGGACGGTGGTGTGGCTCTACGCACGCCTCACTCATCGCGTCTCGGCGGGCAACACCTTTGTCGTCAGCGCGTTTGAAGCTCGCGACGGCAGCACGGCCCTGCAGGATGCAGGTGTCTCGGCCACCGGGCGGAGGCTCGGTCGCCTGGCCTTCAACCTTGGCCAGGGGCGGATGGTCGATCCGTATTCCGGGATGATTGGCGTCATCGGGCGTCCGCCGGCGGGGCTGGATCAATACGCAATCGTCCCCAGCCAGCAGGCAGACTTCCCGGCGATGACCCACGAGCTTGTGGCAATCAACGCGGGGCTGACGACCAGCACGCTGCCTGATCGCTGGATGGGCCTGATTGCGATGGAGACGCTGATCTGGACCGCCACCGGCGCCGAGGGCGAGCCGACGGACCTGATCGAATCCCAGGCGCGAGCCCTGCGCGAGTGGGTGCGTCGCGGCGGGCATCTGGTCATCGTGCTGCCGGCCGTCAGCCAGAGTTGGATGAGCCCGAATCAGCCTCTGGCGGAGATCATGCCGCGGGTGAGCCTGCAGCGCGAGGAAGACGCCGACCTCAACCCGCTGCGGGCGATGCTGACGCATCGTGACATCACCCTGCCGACGCGCGGGCTGCTGCAGACCTTCACGCCGCTCAGTGGCGGGGCGGCGGCGGCGGGAGCAACCGACGCCCAGCGCATCCTCGTAACGCCCGACGGGCGAACAGTCGTGACGCGCCGAATCATCGGGCACGGCGCGGTGACGTTGATCGGGATCGACCTGACCAACCGCGGGTTGATCTCCGTCGGTGCTGTCGAGGGCGATGCATTCTGGAATCGCGTGCTCGGCCGGCGCGGGGCGACGCCCTCGGTCGAGGAAATCACGCGGCTGAGCAAGCCCACCAACAACTCCGCCGCGCACAACTTCCTGCGGCGTGACGAGACCGACATCGACGAGACCCTGCAAGGGACGATCACGCGTGGCGGGCGTGCGGCGCTGGGTGTGCTGATGGCATTCCTGATCTTTGCGGTGTACTGGTTGATCGCCGGGCCGCTGGGGTTCATGCTGCTCAAGCGTCGGGGGCAGACGCATCACTCATGGGTCTGGTTCGTGCTGATTGGCGCGGGCTTCACAGCCGTCGCGTGGACTGGCGCACAGTTGCTGCGGCCTAATCGCACGAGCGTCGCGCACCTGACGATCCTCGACGCTGTTGCCGGGCAGGGCACGCATCGGGCGCAGATTTACGCCGCGGTCAGTCTGCCGGGGTATGGCGAGCGGACGTTCGGCATCGCCGGTGCCGGTCAACCTGCGGCGGGCGATAGCGCGACGGAACTGATCAGCACGGTCTCATCATGGGAGGCGCCGCCCTCGCAGATGGGCTCGCCGACGACGACGTTCCCCGACGCGCGGGACTATGCCGTCGCGGCTCGCCAGCCGGATCGCGTTCGCGTGCCGGTGCGCAGCACGGTGAAGAACTTCCGCGTCGACTGGCTGGGCGGGGCGGTGTTGCGGATGCCGCTGGCGGTGTCGGAACTAAGCCAGCCCGGCACGCCGCCGATCGCCCAGGAACTGACGTGGATCGACCCCGCACCAGGGCGCTCGCCGCTGCGCGGCGCGCTGGTGCACGAGTTGCCAGGCACCCTGCGCAACGTCACGATCATGGCCATCGGCCGCCAGACGCCGATGAACCCGGCCCAGACGTTCTATGGCGGCGAACTGCAGGCCCTCGCCCGCTTCCGCGAAGTGGCCGAGTGGAAGGCCGGCGAGACGCTCGTGCTCACCGAAGATCAGGACAACCGCACACCGGGCACGCCCTCACTGTGGGTGGAGGGCAATCAGTACCTCAACAACCAGACGCCCGTTGGCGTGCGTGAATTCATGGTCGCCCGCAGCGCCAGCCGCATCGAGACGGACCTGCTCCGCGCCACGCTGCTGCACGTGCTTCGCCCGCCGCAGACTGACACGATGGACGTCACGCCGATGCGTGTGGTGCGGCGTGAGCTGCATGGCCTGAGCCTCGGGCGGTGGTTCACGCAGCCGTGCGTGATCGTCACAGGCTGGCTTGATGATGTGCCCAGCCCGGTGAACATGGCCGTCGACGGCGGTGAGGTGAGTTCGAACGGACGAGTGTTCGTACGATGGATCTATCCGCTGACGGACAACCCGCCGGGGATTGCCAAGCCTTGATGACTCGTGCGGCGGAGCCGGTGGCAGGTCAGATCGAAGGAAGCAACCAATGGCGATGATCGAGACGATCAACCTGAGCAAGAAGTACGGCGAGTTTGTCGCGCTGGACAACCTCAACCTGGCGATCAACCAGGGTGACTGCTTCGGCTTCATCGGCCCCAACGGCGCAGGCAAGACGACCACGATCAAGATCCTCGCGACGCTTCTGAAGCCCAGCAGCGGCCAGGCCATGATCGACGGCCTGACCGTCGGCTATCAGAATCGCCAGATTCGCCCGATCATCGGCTATGTGCCTGACTTCATGGGTGCGTACACCGACATGGTCGTTGTGGAGTATCTTGAGTTCTTCGCCGCGTGCTATGGCATCCATGGCCCGGCCCGCAAGAAGGTCGTCAAGGAAGTGCTGGACCTGACGGACCTGCACTACAAGGCCACGGCGGAGGTCAACAGCCTCTCGCGCGGCATGCAGCAGCGTCTCAGCGTCGCCCGCGTCCTGCTGCACGATCCCAAAGTGCTGCTGATGGATGAACCCGCCAGCGGTCTTGACCCGCGCGCCCGCGTTGAAATGCGCGAACTGCTCAAGGAGCTTAAGCGCATGGGCAAGACGATCATCATCAGCAGCCACATCCTGCCGGAGTTGGCAGAAATGTGCAACGTCGTCGGCATCATTGAACGCGGGCAACTGCTCTTTGCCGGCAGCGTCAGCGAGGCGGTCAAGCGGGCGAAGATGGGTCAGGTTGTGCAGGTCGCCGTGACGGCGCGCTGGCAGGCCGCAGCCGAACTGCTGGCCAAGGTGCCGGGCGTGGCCAAGGTCGAGATCACCGAATCAGGCTCGGCCGGCGCCAGCGGCACCGCCGCGACCGGCCCGGTGATCAACGGGGTCGCGCTGCCGCTGATCCACGTGACCTTCGAGCACGGCGGCAAGTTCGAACTGACCGACATCCCCAACGTGCTGATCAACAGCGGCTTCCGCGTCGCGCAGTTCAGCGAAGAAGCGGTCAACCTCGAGACGGCGTTCATGCGGCTGACCAAGGGCCTGGTGGCCTGACAGTGATCAAGCTCCACGC
>JALOQT010000206.1 GCA_025453375.1 Phycisphaerales bacterium
CCGGCAGCAGCGGCGCTGCTGGCGGCGGCGGCACGTCATCAGGCTTCAGTTTCTCCTTCGGCGGGATCAACACCGCTGGCAAGCCGCTGGAAGTCCGCATGGAGACGGTCGCGACGGGTGATCTCGTCCGCTCGATCAGCGCGCCCGGCGCCGTCGAGCCGCGGACCAAGGTCCAGATCAGCGCGCAGGTGCTGGCCAAGATCCTCGCCCTGCCCTTCCGCGAGGGTGAGACGGTCCGCAAGGGTGATGTGCTGGTGCGTCTGGACGGGCGCGATCTGGCCGCCTCGCTGGAGAGTGCCCAGGCCAGCCTGCGCGGGCAGGAGGCCAATCTCAAGGGCGCCGAGGCCGATGAGATTCAGGCCCGCCTGGAGCTTGAGCGCGTCCGCAGCCTCTTCCCGCGCGACGTGACCAGGAGCGCCCTGGAAAGCGCCGAGGCCAACGCCCTCCGCGCCGAAAGCCGCGTGCTCAGCCAGCGCGCCGCCATCACCCAGGCCCAGGCCGCCATCACCCGCGCCCAGAAGGACCTGGAAAACACCACCATCACCAGCCCGATCGACGGCGTCATCGTCAAGCTCAACGCCGAGGTCGGCGAAACGGTCGTCGTCGGCACGCTCAACAACGCCAGCAGCGTGATCATGGAAGTGGCCGACCTCAGCGACATGCTGATGCGGGCACGCGTTGACGAGGTCAACATCGCCCCCGTCGCCCCCGGCCAGCGCGCCCGCGTGATGCTCGCCGCCTTCCCCACGCGCGAACTGCTGGGCACCGTCGAGCGCGTCGGCCTCAAGCAGCAGCTCTTCCGCGACGGCACCAGCTACTTCGATGTCGAAATCGCCCTGGGCAAGCCCGAGGGTCTGCGCCTCGGCTCGGGCCTGACGGCCAGCGCTGAGATCGAAGTCCAGACCTTCACCAGCATCATCAAGATCCCGACCCAGGCCGTGCTGGACCGCCGCGTCGATGAACTGCCCAAGGACGTGGCCGATTCGCCGCTGGTCGATCGCAACAAGACCGTCACGCGCCTCGTCGCCGTGGTTGACAGTGAAGGGGCCGTGCGTTTCACGCCCGTGCGCGTCGGCGCGTCGGACCTGACCAGCACGATCATCACCGACGGGCTCAAGACCGGCGACAAGATCGTCACCGGCCCCTTCCGCGCACTGGGCGAGCTGCGCCATGAACTGAAGGTCGTCGACGAGGGCACGAAAGACGCCGAAGGCAACCCCGTCGGTCGCAAGCCCGGCGGCAGCAGCAATTCCTTCAGCCCGCCAAGGCCGCGCTAACCAGCAATCTCACGCCTGACGTCTCACGTCTCACGTCTTCTGCCATGCCGCCAGTCATCGACATCTCGGGCATCACCAAGTTCTACCGCATGGGTGAGGAGACCGTCCGCGCCCTCCGCGGCGTCGATCTTCGCATCAATCGCAACGAGTTCGTCGCCATCATGGGCGCCAGCGGGTCGGGCAAAAGCACGCTGATGAACATCCTCGGCCTGCTCGATCGCCCGACCGACGGGCAATACTCCCTCAATGGCACGCGGGCCGAGCGCCTCGGCGCCGGCGCGCTGGCGCAGGTCCGCAACAAGGAAATCGGATTCGTCTTTCAGACCTTCGAACTGCTCCCCCGCGCGACAGCGCTGGAAAACGTCGCCCTCCCGCTGATCTACAGCCGACGCCTGTGGTGGGGCACGCGCCGCCGTGCCCGCGCCGCGCTCGAGCAAGTCGGCCTGGGCGATCGCACCGGCCACAAGCCCAACCAGCTCTCCGGCGGCCAGCGCCAGCGCGTCGCCATCGCCCGCGCACTGGTCAACGAGCCAAGCCTGCTGCTGGCCGACGAGCCGACGGGCAACCTCGACAGCACCACCAGCGAAGAAATCCTCAGCCTCTTTCACCAGTTGCACAACAAGGGCCAGACGATCGTCATCGTCACCCACGAGGAAGACATCGCCGGCCACGCCCAACGCATCGTCCGCCTGCGCGACGGCCTGATCGTCAGCGATAACCCGACGAGCACCGATCCGATCCACCGGGCCTATCTCCAGCGGATGGCCACCGCCTTTGCCGACGCCAAGGTTGATGCCAAGGCCGATGCCCCGCCGGGCGCTGCCGCCTCGGCCAGCAAGGAGGCCGCCCGATGATCATCATCCGTCTGCTGCTGCAGACAGTCGTGCTGGCCTTCACACAGTTGTGGAGCAACAAGTTCCGCGCGCTGCTGACGATGCTGGGGATCATGATCGGCGTCGGCGCCGTCATCGCCACCGTCGCCGCCACGCAGGGTCTCAAGAACTACGTCCTCAAGGAGTTTGACACCTTCGGGGCACGCAAAGTCTGGATGGACGGCACCATCCCGCCGCGCATGCGCGGGCGCGTCAGTTGGACGCAGTATGACCTGCGCCTCAGCGAGATTCAGTTCATCAAGGACAACGCCACGACCATCGACGCCATCACGCCGATGCACTTTGTCGGCGCCACCGTCCGCAACGACGAGCAGAACCGCCAGAACGTCACCGCCACGGGCATCTGGCCGGACTGGCATGAGATCGAAAAGCGCACGGTCATCAAGGGCCGCCCGCTGATCAAGAGCGATATTGACGAAATCCGCAGCGTCTGCCTCGTCAATGACAAGGCCATCGCCGAACTGAACCTCGACGTCGACCCCACCAATGACTACATCTTCGTCAACGATCGGCGATTCCTGATCGTCGGCGTCCTGGAAACCAAGGCCGTCGCCCAGGGCTTCCCCGGCGGCGGCGAGGCCCGCACCGAACTGTTCATCCCCTACAGCACCGCCATCGCCATGCAGCCGCGCGACACGGCGAACTTCGCCCTCGCCCAGCTCAAGGACGTCTCAGTCGCCGACGAAGCCAAGGCCGAGATCGGCAGCATCCTCCGCCGCCTCCGCAAGCTCGGCGGCGAGGACGAAAACACCTTCCAGGTCGAAACCGTTCAGTCCATCATCGATCAGATCAACCGCCTCGGCACCGGCCTGACCATCGCCGCCGCCGGCCTGATGTGCATCAGCCTGCTCGTCGGCGGCATCGGGATCATGAACATCATGCTCGTCTCCGTCAGCGAGCGGACACGCGAAATCGGCCTGCGCAAAGCCGTCGGCGCTCGCCCGATGATCATCCTCATGCAGTTCCTCGTCGAGGCGGTGGTGCTCTGCCTCATCGGCGGCTTGATCGGCATGGCCGCAGGCATCGGCCTCGTCCGCGCTGTCGGCGCGATTCCCAACAGCCCGCTGATCGATGCCCAGGTCCCCTGGTGGGCCATCGCCATCGGCATCGGCTTTTCCGCGATGGTCGGCATCGTCTTTGGCATGTTCCCCGCGATCAAAGCCGCCCGGCTCGATCCCATCGTCGCCCTCCGCCATGAGTAACGCCCACCTACGCCCGTCCACGCGCGCCGCGATCATCACGCTCATGCTCCTGGCCGGCGTCGCGAGCCTCGGCGCGTGCAGCTCGCCCCTTGGCCAGCGCGCCAGCCTCGCCGGCTCCTCCTTCCGCGACCTCTTCCGCGAGCGACCTGATGACCTGGCCCCGCGCCAGCCTGCCGAGCGTCTGAGCGTCGCACGCTCACTGAACATCGCCGACATGCGCCGCGACGCCGCCGCGCCCGCCAGCACCCCCGCACAAGCCACCACCACCGCCCTGGACTGGTCCCTGCCCGACGTGCTGGCCCGCGCGATTGCGCACAACCTGCAGTTGCAGGCCGCCGCGCTCGATCCGCAGATCGCCGAAGCCTCCCTCAGCGCCGAGCGTGCGAAGTTTGAAGCCGTCTTCACCCCCTCG
>JALOQT010000207.1 GCA_025453375.1 Phycisphaerales bacterium
GCGAGGCACTCGCGCCTTCGCCGAATGACACTGCCCGCCTCCGCCGACCGCGAATCGATCACCTTCGAATCCTCATGCTGGCAGAACGGACAATGCACGCGTGCAGGGTAGAGGGGGGAACGACGAAGGAGGAAGGCGCAAGGACGAAGGTTGAAGGCGGAAGGTTGAATGAGAACGCGTCCGAAAACGCGCACGATCTTCGAACGTTCGAGGGGTTTCTCATTCAACCTTCCTCCTTCATCCTTCCCCCGCCCCCTGCGTCTGCGGGCAAAAGGCCCTATCCTCCCGCCCTATGTCCAAGCCTGTCACGATTACCCTTCCCGACGGCAAGACCCTCGCCTTCGACGGGCCAACCACCGGTCTGCAAGTCGCCGAGAAAATCGGCGCCCGCCTCGCCAAGGACGCGCTGGGCGTCAAGGTCGATGGCGAGCTCCGCGACCTGACCGCGCCGATCACGCACGACGCCAAGGTCAGCATCGTGACATACAAAGGCCGCGACGGCACCATCAGCACCGACGCGCTCTACCTCGTCCGCCACTCCGCCGCACACATCATGGCCGAGGCGATCCAGCGCGTCGTGCCCGAGGCGCAGCTCGTCTACGGCCCGCCGCTGGAGGACAAGTTCTACTACGACATCAAGTTCCCCGACAACCGCCCCCTCCGCGAGGGTGACTTTGCCAAGATCGAAGAGGAGATGAAGAAGATCGTGGCGGAGGACCGCAAGTTCACACGCTATGAGCAGGCCCGCGAGGCGTGCATGACGCGCCTCGCCAGCGAGGGCAACAAGTACAAGGTCGACAACGCCGAGCGCGCGATCAAGGCCGATCCGAACGCGGCCCTCTCCTTCTACGCCACCGGCGAGCCGGGCAAGAACTTCGAAGACCTCTGCCGTGGGCCGCACGTGCCCAGCACCGGCCGAATCGGCGCGATCAAGGTTCTCTCGCTCGCCTCCTCCTTCTGGCATGGCGATGAGAACTCCGACCGCCTCACCCGCGTCTACGGCACCGCCTTCGCCACGCAGGCCGAGATGGACGCGTACTTCGCGCTCAAGGAAGAGGCCGCCAAGCGGGACCACCGCGTGCTGGGCAAGCAGTTGCACCTCTTTCACATCGACGAAGCCGTCGGCCAGGGGCTGATCCTCTGGACGCCCAACGGCGGCATCGTCCGCGACCAGCTCCAGAGGTTCATCAGCGAGGAACTCGTCAAGCAGGGCTACTTCCAGGTCTTCACGCCGCACATCGGGCGGCTCGAACTCTACAAGACCAGCGGCCACTTCCCGTATTACAAAGAGAGCCAGTTCGCCCCGGTCATCGAGCGCGAGGCGCTGGAAGAACTCAGCAAATCCGGCTGCTCCTGCAGCGAGATGATGCACCGCGTCGAAGGCGTCAGCGCCCGCCTCGCCGCGACGATCAACGAGCGCACGGCTAAGCAGACCATCACCCCCGACCGCGTGCTGGCCGATGACAAGCTCATCGAGGGCTTCATGCTCAAGCCGATGAACTGCCCGCACCACATCAAGATCTTCAACAGCCGCGCGTACTCCTACCGCGACCTGCCGATCCGCCTCGCCGAGTTCGGCACCGTCTACCGCTGGGAACAGTCCGGCGAGCTCAACGGCATGACCCGCGTCCGCGGCTTCACGCAGGACGACGCGCACCTCTTCTGCACCGAGGACCAGGTCGCCGCCGAAGTCCTCGGCTGCCTCAGCCTCGTTAAGATCGTGCTGGGCACGCTGAACATGAATAACTATCGTGTTCGGGTGGGCCTGCGCGACCCCGACGGCAAGAAGTACACCGGCACCGCCGCCCAGTGGGACAAAGCCGAAGCCGCCTGCCGCGACGCCGCCAAAACGCTCGGCGTCCCCTTCAGCGAGGAGCCAGGCGAGGCCGCGTTCTACGGCCCAAAGATCGACTTCGTGGTCAAAGACGTCATCGGCCGCGAGTGGCAGCTCGGCACCGTGCAGGTCGACTATCAACTCCCCGTGCGCTTCGGCCTCAGTTACACCGGCTCGGACAACAAGCCCCACACCCCGGTGATGATCCACCGCGCCCCCTTCGGCAGCATGGAGCGCTTCACCGGCGTGCTCATCGAGCACTTCGCCGGCGCGTTCCCCACCTGGCTCAGCCCCGAGCAGGTCCGCGTCCTGCCGATCAGCGAGAAGACCAACGACTACGCCCAGAAGGTTGCCGCCACCCTGCGGGCCAAGGGCATCCGCGCCACCGTCGACGACGGCAACGACCGCGTCCAGGGCAAGATCAAGGTCGCCGCCGAAGCCAAAATCCCCTACATGGCCATCGTCGGCCCGCGCGACGCCGAACAAGGCATGGTCAGCCTCCGCATCCGCGGCGTCGAGAAGGACGCCGGCGCCATGCCGCTAGCCACCTTCGCCGACGCCATCGCCGCCGAAGTGGCCGAACGCCGGGCGGTGCTGGGGGTCAAGCCGTAAAGACATCGCTGGCGCGAGAAAACGCCCCCAGCTAGGCCGGGGGCGTTGCACGTCACTTGGAACATCTCACACACAGCCAGCGCATCGCTCCGCGACCTCCGCGCTCGGCGTTGGCCTTTGACTGATGCCCGATGGCTGATGCCTGATGCCTCTGCCAATCACGCCGCAATCGTCGCTTGCGCCTGCTCTTGGCTTGCGCTCGGGTCGCTCGCAGCCAAGGCTCACGCCGCAATCGTCGCCTGCGCCTGCTCGCTCCACGGGCCACGTTCGCCCGTCGGGCTGACCCAGCGCATCCAGACGTAGTTGGTCTTGCCGCCATCCTCGGCGGTGAAGTTCATCACGTACGGCGCGTTGGTGTCCACCGCCACGAAGCGCAGATCGCCTTCGCCCGTCGGCGGCGTCGTGCCGACCTTGTTCCAGATTTCCACGCCCAGCACGCCCGCGGGCTTGGCCTTGCGTGTCGGCGTGGCCGAGTCGACAAAGCGCAGCGTCTGCTGCAGGCGGTTGCCGCACTCGATGGAACAGATCGGCGCCGTCGTGGGCGCACCGATCGGCGAGGGCTCAGCCCGCACCGTGATGCCCAGCGCTGCCCGCTCGGCATCGGAGACCACCGACGACGCCTGCAAGCGCCGCACCAGCGGACGAATCACCGCGACATATGCCGCCCGAGCCTCGTCCTTGGCCTGCTTGGCCGCCTTGGCCGCGTTGACCGCCGTGACATGCGCCGGAAACGCCGACGCCCACCCAGCCTGCGCGCTGGTCACGGGGGTCAGGTCCGCCGCGGTCAACCCCAGCGCAGCCAGATTGGCGTTGGCATAGGTGACAAAGTTGGACTGCCAAGCCTGAAACGACGCATCGGGACCAGGAATGTAATCAGCCATAATTCAGTGCCTCCGTCAATGGATTCGGCGGCTCGCTGCGGACAACGCCCACCCGCTACCCGAGCCGTCAATCGGCACGCGGAGGGCACTCCCGGTTTTGTCGGCAGGAGAACAGCGCGACTTCACCACCCTCTTAGATTTTCACCACAGAGCCACAGAGCACACAGAGGCGACATATGTATAAGGATGGAACGCGCCCCGTCTTCGCCCCGGAGGGGCGCACGGCTGTCGCCACGGGTGGAGCGCCGCGCAACCCGTGGACAGCGTGACTCAGCCCGGCCCGCCCCGGCAGGGGCGGAGGAAGTTGCCGTCTACCGCCCCCCGCCCAACCCGCCCGTGATTCCAATCCATTCGTCGATTCGTTTCGCTGATGCAGAGAGGGCGTGCCGCCCTCTCCGCACCTCTCCCGGCAGGGATGGGATCCGCACGCCGCGATCGTCGCGCAGTCCGAGTGGCT
>JALOQT010000208.1 GCA_025453375.1 Phycisphaerales bacterium
CTTCTCCCACCCGCTGTGCCTCTGTGGTGAAAACGGCCTTCCCCGGTGGCCCTGTGCCCCTGTGGTAAAGAAAAAGGCCACCGGAGACCGGTGGCCCATTCAGGTGGCTTACGCAGCTTTCTGCCAATGCCCAGTCCCCAGTCCCCAGTGCCAGCCCCCGCCCCTGCCCGTTACTTCCCGTCTTTCCGGGCCATCAACCCCACCAGGTCCACGCACCGGGCGGCGTAGCCGGCTTCGTTGTCGTACCACGAGACGACCTTGAAGAACGTCTTGTTCAGTTCGATGCCCGCGCCCGCGTCATAGATGCTGCTGCGGCGGTCGCCGATGAAGTCGCTGCTGACCACTTCGTCTTCCGTGTAGCCCAGGATGCCCTTCATCGCGCCGCTGGCCGCGGCGGCCATGGCGGCGTGGATGTCCTTGAGGCTTGTCTCTTTGGCGGTGCGGAAGGTCAGGTCCACGCAGGAAACGTCGGCGGTCGGCACGCGGAAGGACATGCCGGTGAGTTTGCCCTTCAGCGCGGGGATCGCCAGCGTGACGGCCTTGGCCGCGCCGGTGCTGGCGGGGATGATGTTTTGATAGCCGTTCCGCCCGCCGCGCCAGTCCTTCTTGCTCGGGCCGTCCTGCGTCGGCTGCGTGGCCGTCACGGCGTGGACGGTCGTCATCAGGCCTTCGGCCAGACCGAAGGAATCGTTGATGACCTTGGCGATCGGCGCCAGGCAGTTGGTCGTGCACGAGGCGTTGGAGACGATCGTGTGCTTGGCCGGGTCGTAGGACTCATGGTTGACGCCCATGACCAGCGTCGGCACCTTGTCCGGCTCGCTCTTGGTCGGCGCCGAGATGATCACCCGCTTGGCCCCCGCCTGCACGTGCAGGCCGGCCTTCTCCGCGTCGGTAAACAGGCCGGTGGACTCTAGCACGTAGTCGACGCCCATCTTGCCCCAGGGCAGCGTCGCGGGGTCCTTGATGCTCATCGTCTCGGTCTTCTTGCCGTTGACGGTGAAGTGGCCGGTGGTCTCGCCGGCGTGAGCCTCGATGACGGCGTGCTTGCCGCCCAGCGTGTACTGGCGGTGCATCGTGTCATGCTTGAGCAGATACGCCAGGTTGTCGGCGGGGACCAGGTCATTGACCGCGACGATCTCGATATTCGGATTCTCGCTGGCGATGCGGTAGAAGAGGCGACCGATCCGACCGAAACCGTTGATACCAATACGAATGGGCATGGGGAGTCCTTTGGGGTGGTGAGTGGGGGGGGAGTCAGTGATGAGTGATCAGTGACGAGGACGGAAGAACGCAGAACGCAGAAGGCAGAAGCCAGTCGAAAACCGAGCCGCAGGGTAGAACCGTGCGGGGGGCGGGGCGAGGGCTGAACTCGTTCGAGCGACAGGACAGGGCGCCGCGGGGCGTCTTACTCCGCCACAACCTCCGCCTCGGCGGACATTTGGTAGCCCACGCCGCGGATCGTGCGGATTTGGTTGCCGGCCATGCCCAGTTTCTTGCGGATGCTGGCGATGTGCACGTCGATCGTTCGGGCGGTGACGATGATGCCCGGGCCCATGACGCGGGCGATGAGGTCTGCGCGGCTCAGGACGCGCTTGGGGCTTTGCATCAGCGCCACGAGCAGTTTGAACTCCGTCAGCGTCAGGCGGACGACCTGGCCGTCGCTCATGACCGTGTGCGAGCCAAGGTCGGCGACGACCTGGCCGAGCGTCACGCTGCCGGCGGCGCCGTCGCCGCCTCCACTGCCGGCGCTGCGGCGGAGCAGGGCCTCGATCCGGGCCATCAGCACCTTCATGCTAAACGGCTTGGTCAGATAGTCATCGGCCCCAGCGGAAAGGCCTAAAAGTTCGTCGGCTTCTTCGGCCTTGGCCGTCAGCATCAGGATCGGCGTCTGCGATGTGCCTGGGTTGGTGCGAAGTTGCTTGCAGACTTCCAGGCCGGGCCGGGCGGGGAGCATCAGGTCCAGCACGACGAGGTCTGGCGGGCTGGTGGTGGCCCGTTGCACGGCTCGCGCGCCATCGGCCGCGAGGACCGGGCTGTGCCCGGCTCGCTTGAGGGCGTAGGCGATCATGTCCGCCATGTCGCGTTCGTCCTCAACAACCAGGATGTGACGACCAGTGCTCATGCCCGAATCCTCCCGAGTTGCGTGCCGCGGCGGGCGATGTCGATGCCTGTTGCGACAGTCGCCAACGCGTGGTGTACAACCGGGGGAAAGGCTAGATCGTTGGGCGTGCGGAGAATGTGAAGGTCTTGTCAGGTTTTCTGGGGAGGGAGACGGCGTGTGGATAATGTTTGGTGAAACGCGCAAGACCTGTCGGTTTCGGCGTGGATGTGCATCAGAAAATACCCTTGATTCGCCTCGATTGGTCGATAGATCGGCGGCGGGCGGCCTGTGTGGCCGATAAACCTCGCTCAGGAGTTTGCAACTGCTAAGTTACACAGGCTACACTCCCCTACTCCGCGTCTGACCGATTTGAACGTTGAGCAGCCGCGAAGGAGCAAGCGAGTCTGTATCGAGCGTCTGAGAACTGTCTGAGACCATTCGGGGCGTAGAGGAGACGGGCGCCCCACTCACCCTGATCGCACCGTTTCATCAAGATGCAAGGAGTTTCGAAATGACGAAGATCACTGTTCTGAGCCTGCTGGCTGGTGCGGCGTTGGGTCAGGCGGCGTTGGCCGCTGAGCCGGTGTCGCGTGACGAGGTCCGTGCGATGGTTGCCGAGATGCTGGCTGATGCGGAGACCCGCAGCAGCCTGCTGCAGGGCGGCGGCGTCGCGGGCTATGACCGCGGCTTCGTGGTCCGCAGCCCGGATGGCGACTGGAGCCTGCGCCTCAACGGCCTGGTCCAGTTCCGCTATGTCGCCAACCTCCGCGACAATGACTCGGCGCCGGTCGGCAACGTCAACCTCCCCGGTGGCAGCGCCTTCCCGACGACGACCAACAGCGATGACCTGACCCACAGCTTCCAGCTGCGTAAGACGTACCTGGCGTTCTCGGGCAACATCGTCAACAAGGACCTGCGCTACATGGTTCGCCTGATCCAGCAGCGCGACAACGGCGTCCAGGTTGACGACGTGTTTGCCGAGTACAACTACGGCGGCGGCCTGATGATCCGCGCCGGTCAGTTCCGCCCGAACTTCTTCAAGGAAGAGCTCAACGGCGAGGCGTTCACCCTCGGCGTCGAACGCGGCGTGACCAATGCGACGTTCAGCCAGGGCCGCGCCCAGGGCGTCAGCGTCAAGTGGAGCCCGGATGACGCGTGGAACTTCTTCTTCGACCTCACCGATGGCTTCCGCTCCAGCGGGACCGACCTCAACGCTCGCCCGGCTGAGTACGCTCTGACCGGCCGCGCCGAGTGGATCTTCGAGGGTTCGAAGGAAGACCTGCGCGACTACACCAGCAAGCCCGGCTCGGGCTGGAGCGGTGCGCTCGGCGCAGCCGTTCACTACCAGGAGGCCCAGGAGGGCGCTGGTGACCTGATCATCGGTGGTGTCGGCCAGGGCCCGGTCTTCCCGCAGGACAAGTTCTTCGCGTGGACGGCTGACGCTCAGCTCGAGGGTGGCGGCTGGGGCTTCTACGGCGCGGTGGTCAACACCCACCGTGACGGCGACAACGCCACGGGCAACAACGTCAGCGCCTGGGGCGCGACGCTGCAGGCCAGCTACCGCTGGGATGCTGCTCCGGAAATCTTCGCCAAGTGGGATTGGATCAACGTCGAGAGCGACACGCTCCCGGCGCCCCGTGACAACTACCACTTCGTG
>JALOQT010000209.1 GCA_025453375.1 Phycisphaerales bacterium
TCGCCGGCGTCAGGCCCGCGTTCTCGGGCGTCTGGCCATCAGGCAGTTCGAAGAACCCATCGCCGCGCTTGCGGAGCGTCTCGCGATCCGGTACATCCACCAGTGCGAGTTGCCCGACCTGCTGTCCATTCTGCGTGATCAACCCGCGCTGGTCAATCCGCACGGGCACACCACTGGCCAGGCTGATCGTCCCGCCGCCGTCATCAACGACCGCCTTGCCGCTGGCGGCCTGCACAAGCACGCCCTGGCTGTTGATCGTCAGGCGACCATCACGCGTGAAACCGTCGGCCGTGCCATCGGCGCTGCGCACGCGCAGGAACCCGCTACCTTCGATAGCGACGTCCAGATCATTCCGCGTGCTCTCCAGGGCGCCCTGTCGCCATGACACGCGATTGGGCCCGGCAAACACGCCGCCGCCGAGTCGCTCGAGCATCTGATCGCTCGGCAGATTGATCCCGTCTTCCGGGTTGGCCGCCAGACGCATCTTCGTCACCGTCAGATCAGCCTTGAAGCCGGCCGTCTCGCTGTTGGCCAAGTTGTTGGCCGCGACGTCCATGCGATACAGCGCATTGAGCGTTCCTCCTGCAGACATATAGAGGCCGTAGTTCATGCGCACCTCCCGGCCATGGCCAGGCGCAAACGCGTCGCCTGATCGCGCACATTTTGCGCTGTGCGAGTTTCGTCATACTCCGCCTCGCGCGCCTGTGCTGCGGCTTGAGCCTGGTGCATCGCCGCCGCGACGCGCGCCAGGCGGCAAATCTCCGCACCCAGACGCGCGTAATCCGCCTGCGCCTGCCCACCCGCCCCGTGCTCAACGCTCATGTCCGCACGATCAAGATCGATATCCATGCTCTCCCTCACGCGAGCGGCGTGCCAGGCCGATACCCCCTGCCCCGTCGGCCTCGCCCCTCCTCACGCCCCGCCCCTTCCACCTACACTCGGCCCGTCCACTGGTGCACTCGCCGCCCTTCGGCCGATGCACCCACCGTCCGTTTCCCATACACAGAAGTCCAACCACTATGCTCCGTCGCACCGTTACCTGTGGTGAAATCCGCGAATCGCACGTCGGCCAGACCGTTCGGCTCAACGGCTGGGTCAACTCCTATCGCGACCACGGCAATCTGATCTTCATCGACCTGCGCGATCGCTATGGCCTCACCCAGCTCGTCTTTGACAAGGAAGACGCCGTCAGCGCCGGCGCGACCTCCGGCAGCGCGGGCGACAAGCACGCCCACGCCGGCCTCATGGGCGCAGCCGACAAACTCCGCAACGAAGATGTCATCGCCATCGAGGGCAAGGTTCGCGTCCGCATCGGCGGCGAGAATCCCAAACTGCCCACCGGCAAGGTCGAAGTAGTCGTCACCAATCTCGAGGTCCTCAACAAGACCGCCAACCCGCCCTTCCTGCCCGATGACAACGCCGCGCTGCCCAACGAGGAACTGCGCCTGACGCACCGCTACATCGACCTTCGCCGCCCCTCGGCCCAGAAGGTGCTGACGACGCGCCACAACCTCTACAAGTCCACGCGTGCATACTTCGACCAGCACGGCTTCACCGAAGTCGAAACGCCGATCCTCTACAAGAGCACGCCCGAGGGCGCGCGCGAGTTCATCGTGCCATGCCGCAACGTGCCGGGCACGTTCTACGCGCTTCCGCAGAGCCCGCAGCTCTTCAAGCAGATCCTCATGGTCAGCGGGCTGGATCGCTACATGCAGATCTGCCGCTGCTTCCGCGACGAGGACCCGCGCGCCGACCGCCAGCCCGAGTTCACACAGATCGACCTGGAGATGTCGTTCGTCCGGCGCGAGCACATCATGGAGATGATGGAAGGCTTCGTCCGCCGCCTGTGGAAGGACCTGGCCAACGTCGACGTCCCGCCCATCCGCGTCATGGGCTATCGCGAAGCGATGGAGGACTACGGCATCGACCGCCCCGACACGCGCTATGACCTGAAGATCAAGGACATCAGCGAATTCGCCGCCAAAATGGACTTCAAGGTGTTCAAGGACGCACTCGAGAAGGGCAAGGATCGCCCTCGCTTCAACTCCAAGCGCGGCGTCGTCAAGATGATCCGCGTCCCCGGCGGCGCCGAGAAACTCACGCGCAAGATCACCGACGACTACAGCAACCTCGTCAAGCCCTTCGGTGCTGGCGGCGTCGCCGTTGTCAAGATCGTCAAGGGGGAAGACGGCTCACCGAAGCTCGACACCGGCATCGCCAAGTTCCTCGAACCGCTCAAGGCCGAGTTCCTCACGCTCAGTGGCGGGCAGATCGGCGACACGATCCTCTTCGTCGCCGATGCTTATGCCATCGCCACCAAGGCCATCGGCGAGCTGCGACAGAAGGTCGCCCGCGACATGGGCCTGGTCCCCAGGCCCGGCGCCGAAGGCGGCCCGTGGAACTTCCTCTGGGTGGTCGACTTCCCGATGTTCGAAAAGAACAAGGAGACCGGCAAGTGGGTGGCCATGCACCACCCCTTCACCAGCCCGCGCGATGACCAGATGCAGGCGTTCCTGAACGCCGACGTCGAGGACGACGACACGATCGAAGCGATCGTCAGCGCCGGCTACGACATCGTCCTCAACGGCCAGGAGATCGCCGGCGGCAGCGTCCGCATTCACGATGGCGCGGTGCAGAGCAAGGTCTTCAAACTCCTGGGCCTCACCCCCGAGAGTGCGAAAGAGAAGTTCAGCTTCCTTCTTGAGGCACTCTCCTTCGGCGCGCCGCCGCACGCCGGCATCGCCTTCGGCCTTGACCGTCTGGTGATGAACTTCGTCGGCACCGACAACATCCGCGACGTCATCGCCTTCCCCAAGACGCAGATCGGCGCCGACCTGATGACCAAAGCCCCCAGCCCGGTCCCCGACAAAAACCAGGCCGAAGTGCACATCAAGAGCACGTGGGTCCCGCCGGAGAAGAAGTAGACTCACTTCCCGCTCGTCCGCTCCACCTCAAACCGCGCCCACATGCGCGAGCCACCCACCTTGACGCCAAGCGCCTCCAGCCAGGCCGCCAGTTGGTGATTGCAGTTGTGCGACGCCGAATATCGCCGATCCGTCGGCACAAAGTTCGTGTCATCGCGCGTCAGCATCTCGCTGGCTCGCACCGCTCGTTCGGCCTCGATCGCTTCGACCAGCAATCGCACCTTCGCCGCTTCGACGAACAGCGTGTGCGTGCTATCGACGATGTACGGCTCGGCAAGTTGCCGCGGGTCCATCCGCGCGCCGCCGGGAATGTCCCGCCGCGCGATCGTCCCCTGGCTCGGCACAAACACCGCCCCGAGCGTCTGGCCCAGCCCGGTCTCCTCCAGCGCGAAGTACTCCCACTCGCCAAAGGCATACTCGCGCGCCGAGCCATCCTCCATGGGCAGCACCAGACCTCCATGAATCCCATGATCCAGAATCACCACCCGCGCCCGTTGGCCGGACGACACCGCCGAGATATCCGGCGGCGTCAACTGCATTGAGCATCCCGCCATCAGCACCGCACTCGCGATCAGCACCATCAGCGACGTGCTCGTCCAGAGCCATGTCATCAAACGCCATGATGTCCGGTAGTTCGCCCGTCTGCCCATCGAGTGTCTCCCATGCCAGCGCGATCAATCCACCCGGGCCTCGTCTTCATCCATCAACTCTGATCCAGCGTCAGCGGATCAACCTGCGCATGCAGCATCCGCACATACCGCCCGCCCGCAGCGATCAGTTCCTCGTGCGTGCCGCGCTCGATGATTCGCCCCCGCTCCAGCACGACGATCT
>JALOQT010000210.1 GCA_025453375.1 Phycisphaerales bacterium
GCTTCGCTTGGCTTTGGTTGCTTGGGTTGGCAAGATTCTGTGAAACCCACCTGCGTGGCCCCGAGCAATCGGGGCCGCGTTCGTTTTGTGATCGGGAGGCTCCTATCCTTGGCCTTCGCGCATCGAGCCGGCCTTGGCCGGCATTCGACTCGCGTGCCAATGGGGGCAAGGACAGACTGTGTTTCACCCCGGATCTCTTCCGCTGCTGCGGACATCATCATGACCACTTTCCCGCCCAATCGCATCCGCAACGTCGCCATCATCGCCCACGTCGACCATGGCAAAACCAGCCTCGTCGACAAGCTCCTCTTTCAGTCCGGCCAGTTCCGCTCCGGCGAACTGGAAAAGCTCCAGGGCGGCCAGCACGGCCTGATCATGGACAGCAACCCGCTCGAGCGCGAGCGCGGCATCACCATCTTCAGCAAGAACTGCGCCGTCCAGTACGTCGCCCACAACGCCACCGAGCCGACGCTGATCAACATCATCGACACCCCGGGCCACGCCGACTTCGGCGGCGAGGTCGAGCGCGTGCTCCGCATGGCCGACGGGTGCTTGCTGGTCGTGGACGCGTTTGACGGCCCGATGCCGCAGACGCGCTTCGTGCTGGGCAAGGCCCTGGCCGCGGGCCTGCGGCCGGTGGTCGTGGTCAACAAGTGCGACCGCCCCGGCGCCCGCCCCGCCGCGGTGCACAACGAAGTCTTTGACCTGATGGTCGAACTCGGCGCCGAAGAGCTGGCGATGGATTTCCCGATCGTCTACGGCTCAGCCCGCGAAGGCTGGGCGTACAACAGCGCCGACGAGGCGATGGAAGCCGCCGCCGGCCGCAAGAAGGGTGGCGACCTGCGGCCGATCTTCGAGGCGATCGTCAAGCAGGTGCCCCCGCCTCAGGATGACCCCAACAAGCCGCTGCAGATGCTGGTGACGACGCTGGACTACAGCGAATACGTCGGCCGCATCGGCGTCGGCCGCGTCTACTCCGGCATGATCAAGACTGGCCAGCAGGTCGCCAGCATCCGGCGCGATGGCAAGATCGTCACCAGCCGCATCGGCAAGCTCTATCGCTTCCAGGGCCTGGGCAAGATCGAGACCAACGAGGTGCACGCCGGCGACCTCTGCGCCGTCGTCGGCCTGGAGTCATGCGATATCGGCGACACGATCTGCCATCCCGATTCGCCGATGGCCCTGCCGCCGGTGACGGTCGACGAGCCGACGATCACGATGGTCTTCCGCGTCAATGACTCGCCCTTCGGCGGGCAGGATGGTGACAAGGTCACCAGCCGCCAGATTCGTGACCGCCTGGAGCGCGAGGCCGAGACGAACGTGGCCCTCAAGGTCGCTCCGGGCAAGAGCGGCGAGGAACTGGCCGTCTCCGGCCGCGGCCTGCTGCACCTGGGCATCCTCATCGAGACGATGCGTCGCGAGGGCTTCGAGCTGTCCGTCGGCAAGCCGGAGGTCATCGTCAAGATGATCGATGGCGTGCTGCATGAGCCAGTCGAGCAACTGGTCGTCGATGTCCCGCCGCACGCGGTGGGCTCGGTGATGGAACTCGTCGGCTCGCGCCGCGGCGAACTGAAGAACATGGACACCCGCAGCGACACGCTGACGCACCTGTCCTTCGAGATTCCCGCCAAGGGCCTGCTGGGCCTGCGCAGCAAGATCCTCACCGCCACGCAGGGCGAGGGGATCATGCACTCCTCGTTCCTGAAGTTCGCCCCGGCCAGCGGCGAAACGCCGCACCGCCTCCAGGGCGTGTTGATCGCGACAGAGGGCGGCGATGTGACGACGTATGCGTGCGAGCAGGTCGCCGAGCGCGGCGTGCTGTTTGTCATCCCGGGCGACAAGGTCTACGC
Source organism: Phycisphaerales bacterium (assembly GCA_025453375.1). Lineage (GTDB taxonomy): Bacteria > Planctomycetota > Phycisphaerae > Phycisphaerales > UBA1924 > JAJTGZ01. The sequence goes on from JALOQT010000210.1 coordinate 1,851, forward strand.
GGGCATGGTCGTCGGCGAACACAACCGCGACAACGACCTGCCGGTGCACATCACGCGCCTCAAGCAGCTGACCAACTTCCGCGTCGCCAGCAAGGAAGCGACCGTCGTGCTCAAGGGCGCGCGGCGCCTGAGCCTCGAAGCGGCGCTGGAATACATCGAAGACGACGAACTGGTCGAAATCACCCCCAAGACTGTCCGCCTGCGCAAGCGCATCCTCGACGAGGGCATGCGCAAGCGCGCCGAACGCCAAAGCCGCGACAAGGAAGCCGCGATGGCAGGTGGGTGAGGCTACATGGCTACACCGCTACATAGCCACATGAACGCAGAGCTACAGAAAGACAGACGCGCAGCGTCCTGAACGAATCGCGGCCCCGGATCACTCCGGGGCCGCGTTGCTTCGTACGTATGCCTCTCTGCATCTATGTAGCGCTGTAGCCATCTAGCCCTGCAGCGCTGTATCGAGTTGGCCCCGTTGCACCACCACCAACTGCCTCCCTCCGCGCCTCCGCGTCTCCGTGCTATGGGCGTGTTTCCGCAGGGCCGCCAGGGGGCCCCTGGCGCGTGGGCAGGTTGGCGCCTTGCCATTCGAAGAGGCCACCGGGGAAGAAGTGGACGTCGTCGTAGCCGGTCATGATCATCTTCTTGGTCATGGCGCGGGCGGCGCTGGAGCCGGGGTTGTCGCCGAAGACGATGATCTTGTTGAATGCGCTGAGGCGCGGGTCGCGTTCGCCTTCGCGGCCGCTGATCTGCGTCATGCTCAGGTTGATCGACGAGGGGATGCGGGCGGTTTCCCAGTCCTTGCGCGGCCGCGCGTCGATCAGCAGCGTCCCGTCGCCCGGGCGATCGACCGCGCGGCGGACATCCTTGAGCGTCACCGCGTCCTTCTCGATGTCGGCGTCGCTGATGGTCTTGGTGCAGCCTCCCAGCCCCCCCCCCACCACCACCCCCACCGCCAGGCTGAGCGCGAGCATCGCGCTGCGCACGCTGGGCACGCCGCCGCGTGTGGCGGGCGCACGCCCGGGCGTGAAGATGGGGGTCAGACGCAGAACGTTCGTGATGATCGACATGGCCGACTCCTTGGCAGACTGAGCACCGCCGCCCGCGCCCGCAGGCCCGCGTGCGGCACGACTCGTGTCGCAGCCCGCTCGGGCGTGGACGCGCGACCGTACGTTCGAACCGCGAGAGACTGTATCGGCCTGACGATGCGTCGAGGGCGTGGTTGGGGGGGGGCGGGGCGTGGGGTGCCTTGGGGGGGTGGGTTGAGGTCAGCCCCGGCTGGATCCGTTGCCGCTTGAGCCTTGCGCGTCCGCCGCCGGGCGCAGCCCGACCGCGCCTGAGTGCGGGGCATGATCGGCAACGTTCGAATGTCCCCCACTGCTTCCGCTGCCGACGCGCTGCTTCCACGCCTCGGCCTGCGAGACGATCACATCCGCCTGTGCGCGGGTCAGCACGGGCAGGCTCACGCGCCCCGTCGCGATGACCACGCGGACGTACGGCTCGCACATGCCGCAGCCCTGGCAGCAGCCGGTCGTCTCGCTGATCGCGTCGAACGACTGCCCGCTCTTGGCCAGCGAGGCGACTTCACTAAATGGCACGTTGTAACAGATGCACCGGTCAACCATGACCCACCACACCATTCTGGCCACAGTCGTGGCCTGCGTGCTGACGACCGGCGTGTTGCGTGACGGGCCTGACACCCATCATGCACCGACGATCGCCATTGAGCCTCGCGCCTGTTTCGCACCTGCCGCATCGCACATGGATCGCACATGGATCGCGCTGCTGCTCGATGAACACAGACACTCGGCTACCTCACTGCCGCCCGACCATGCGATCGGGAACGCGCCGCGCCAAACACCTCGCGCAGGCCGCATGATGAAATATAC
>JALOQT010000211.1 GCA_025453375.1 Phycisphaerales bacterium
CCTGATTGAACGAGCTGCTGTTGAGGCTCGTAAACCCGTGCTTCAGCCACGAGATGCCGATCTGCTCAAAGTTCCCGTTCCGCAGGCGATACATCTGCTGCGCGATCACCGGGTGCTGGTTGCTCACACGCGGACGCGTAATCAGCGTCCCCGCCGGCGCACCGATCGGACGGAACGTGATCGTCGTGTTGTAGTCAAACCAGTTGCCCGGCTTGTTGCCGATGTTCCACGAATCCGTACCCACCGAGAACGCACGCACCGGCACGCCGTCGAGCGTCGCCGTGCCCCAGTGATACACATCGCTCAGGTCGCCGACGGTCACGTCCGGGCCGTCGCTCTGCACCGTGTCAATCGGGCGCGGGTCCGTCCCGAACAGCACGTTGAGCTCAAAGGCCCCTTGGCTGTTGTTCCGCGTCGCCACGCGGATGAGGTACTGCGTGTTGGGCTGCGCGGTGAACGTCGCACGGCTCTTGCGGTTCAAGCACGTGTCGTCATCGCAGGTGATCCGCGTGCCCAGCGTGCCACCCGCCGCGACGTTGTACACCTCAACAACCGTGTCGCTCATCGTGTTGGGGCCGCAGGTGCTGGCCGCCAGGCTTGTATTGGCCACCAGCGTGCCGGGCGTCGTGAGGATGTACCACACGTCACGCGAACCCTGAATGTCAGCGTTGATCAGGGCTTGCACACCCGAGACGGTCGTGGAGTTGCCACAGCTCGTCAACGTCGGAATGTTGCTCTGATTGGTCGCCCCCAACGTCGTCCCGGCCATCGCCGGCAGCGGGAAGCCAATCGGCATCGCCGAGTTGACGTTGTCGTTGGCCGGTTGAGCCATCGCCACCGTCGAGCCAGCCACCACCATCAAGCACGAAACGGTCTTCAACTGGTGCTTCACGCGCATCTCCTAAGCAGACTAGAGCGACATAGCCAAATCTGGCATGCCCGCCGATGCCACGCATCGGCTCCATGGTTTGATCACTCGACCCAGTCACAGCAACTGAGCCGAACCCCGCGAGATCAACGCGTTGAAATTGTCACAACCCAGCCATACAAGCGACGGTCCACAGCAGATAACTTGTGCCTCACGCCCGATCGGGCTTGGAAAGACGAAACACCAGTCACCAGCACCGTCAACCCAGGCCAATCATCCCGACACCCGAAAACACAAGGCCTCCTGCTACAACGTCGGTGGGAGAAATCAGTCTAACACATCCTTCACGGCTTTCAACCCTTAGGGGTGCCGATCCATCGGCACTTTTTTCACCGACTCTTCTCCGACTCCGCACCCGCAACCCTTCGCAGCCCCACACGCACCGGTTCCCCTCGCCACGCCGATTCCCGGACCGACGTCCACTCCAGAGCTCGCGGCACCCAGCCCGGCCCCACCACCAACACCTGTTGCCCACCAGAAACCCCCTCAAACGCGGGGATTGCCGCCTCACCCACGGAATTCGTTGGCACAATCACCCGCCCATCGCGCGGCCCGCGCAAGTAGTCCCACACCTTCAGTGGATGCCGCGGGTCCGCCTCGGTCACGATCACCTGCGCCCCCGTCGCCGGTTCGCCGGTCAGATCATCCACCAGCAGCAGCCTCGCCGCCGGCTCGCTTACGGCCAGTCCCCCACCGCTGCGGCACCCAATGCCTGTGACACTCATCACCACCCCCACTGCCGCGAACATCGCGGCCATCCACACGCCGCGCGACGGCCGCTCCCGCCGCACGCACCCTCGATCAATCATCGGGCTGGTCATCCCCGAGCATACGTCCCGCACGCCCGCGCCGAAAACACCGCGGCCCGCGTGCTGCCCTCGCCGAAAGCTCGGCAAGGGCCACACACGGGCCGCGGCAAAATCTCACATCAACGCGTGGCGCAACCGCACCCGCGCATCACTCACTTGACAAACAAAATGTCCCGATACGTCGGCACCGGCCACAGGTCATCGCTGACCTCGCCCTCCAGCGCATCGACGGCGCTGCGCAGCGCCGACATCGCCGGCTTGACCTCCTCCTTCACCTGCTTGGCGTGCTTGAAGGGGTCGTCGGCATGATGCTCCAGCGCCGCCATCAGCGTCGCCGTCGCCTCGGTCATCGCGCTGACCAGGCCCACATACCGCTCCAGCGCCGTCCGCTGGCTGTCAACATCCACGCCCGCCGCCTCAGCCGCGGCAATCGCCTCGGCCAGGCGCGTCTGATGCGCCAGCGCCGAAGGCAGGAACTGCGTCCGTGCCATCGTCACCATCACCTCAGCCTCGATGGCGATCTGCTTGACGTACTTCTCCATGAAGATCACCGCACGGCTCTCGGTCTCCGCGCGGCTCAGCACCTTGTACTTCGCAAACAGGTCCGCCGTCTTCTTGGCCTTGAACACAGGCAGCGCATCGACGCTGTCACGCAGGTGCGGCATCTTGCGGTCAAACTCCGCCTCGTGGTGCCATTCCTTGCTGTACCCGTCACCATTGAAGATCACCCGCTTGTGCTGCTTGACGATCTTCTTGAGCAGATCGCGCACCTCGCTGTTGAGCTTCGCCGGGCTTGGGCTCTTGCCCAGGCTCTTCTCCAGCTGCGTCGCGATGAAGTCCAGGCTCTCGGCCACCATCGTGTTCAGCACCGTGTTGGGCCACGCGCTGCTCTGGCTGCTGCCGACGGCGCGGAACTCAAACTTGTTGCCCGTAAACGCAAACGGGCTCGTGCGATTGCGATCGCCCGTATCCCGCGGCAGTTCCGGCAGGGACGACGCACCCAGCACCAGCGTCCCGCCCTTGAGCGTCCGCTTGGCCTCGCCCTTCTCCACCTGCGTGACAATGTCCGACAGCATGTCACCCAGGAAGATCGACATGATCGCCGGCGGCGCCTCATTGGCACCCAGCCGATGGTCATTGCTCGCGCTGGCGATGCTCGCCCGCAGCACATCGGCATAGATGTCCACCGCCCGGATCACCGCACACATGAACACCAGGAACTGCAGGTTGTTGTGCGTCTCGCCCTTCGGATCCAGCAGGTTCTGGCCCAGGTCCGTGCTCAGCGACCAGTTATTGTGCTTGCCCGAGCCGTTGATCCCCGCAAACGGCTTCTCATGCAGGATGCACTGCAGGCCGAAGCGCGGCGCGACCTTCTTGAGCGTCTCCATCACCAGCATCTGATGATCGCAGGCGACGTTGGTCGTCTCGAAGATCGGCGCGACTTCAAACTGCCCCGGCGCCACTTCGTTGTGCCGCGTCTTGATCGGCACGCCCAGGCGATACAGTTCACGCTCGGTCTCGGCCATATACGCCAGCACCCGCGCCGGGATGCTGCCGAAGTAGTGATCCTCCAACTGCTGGCCCTTGGCCGGCTTGGCGCCAAAGAGCGTGCGATCGCACGCCAGCAGGTCCGGCCGGGCGAAGTACAAGTTGCGATCAACCAGGAAGTACTCCTGCTCGGCGCCCAGCGTCGTCACCACGCGGCTGACGCCCTTGTCGGTCCCGAAGATCTTCAGGATCCGCATCGCCTGCTCGCTGAGCACTTCCATCGACCGCAGCAGCGGCGTCTTCTTATCCAGCGCCACGCCCGTCCAGCTGACAAACGCCGTCGGAATGCACAGCGTCACCGTGTCGCCACTGCGATTGAGGAACACCGGGCTGGTCGGGTCCCAAGCCGTGTAGCCACGCGCCTCAAACGTCGCCCGCAGGCCGCCGCTGGGGAAGCTGCTGGCATCTGGCTCACCCTGCACCAGCGCGCCGCCGCTGAACCTCGGCCGTCAGGCCGGTCATCGGCTGGAACCAGTGGGTGTAGTGCGTCGCGCCGCGCTCAATCGCCCAGTCCTTCATCGCGCTGGCGACGACATCGGCCAGGTGCGCGTCCAGCTTCTCACCCTTGTTGATCGTCTTCATCAGGCGCTGGAAGATGTCCTTGGGCAGGCGCTCGCGCATCGCCCGCTCGCTGAAAACATCCTGCCCGAAGATCTCCTCGATCCGCTGGTGCCCCACACCCCCCACTGCCTCGCCTTTGCTCGAGGACGTCGTCGAACCTTCGCGCCATGCGGTTGCCGCCGCGATGGCCTCCATACGGGACTTGATCAGGCTCATCAGCAGATCTCCAAAAGGGGTGCACCAGCCTCACCGGCCAGCGATTCGGACCACCATCAACACCAACACCAGAACCGCCGCCTGCACACTCGCCAGGCACCGCGGCACACATCAACTTGTCGACCCGGACGCCGCCCAAGCGACGATCGCACCGACACGCGGCACGTTCATCGGCTCACGCCGCACGCCACACCAGCAAGGCTCAACAGCTTCCTGCCATCCTCGACCAGTGGGTCCCTCCATCGTTGCACTTCGGACCCGCAGGTCAAGATTTCCCGACACGCACTCTGCCAACAACAGACAACATCCCCGCACCCCTACACCACCACCCGCCCGATTCTCTTCCCGCACGACTCGGCTAACCTGTACATCTATGAAGGTTGTCGCCCACGAATTGATCGTCGCCACCCTCACCCTCGCG
>JALOQT010000006.1 GCA_025453375.1 Phycisphaerales bacterium
CCCGATGCCCAGTTGGGCCGCCAATTCGATCATCCGCACTTCCATATCCCCCGCCCCAGCCATGATGAACTTGGCCTCGGGCACCTTCTCCAGCACGCGCTTGGCCGCGGCGATGAAATACTCCGGCCCCTTCTGCATCGTGATCCGCCCCAGGAACAGGACGATCTTGTCCTTCTTGTCGATATGGTCCTTCGGCCCGGGTTGCAGGCGTGCGTCGTCGATCCCGTTGTAGACCACATCCACCTTCTCAGTCGGCACGCCGTACTTGCCGGTGCACAGGTTCTTGGTCAGTTCACTGACAGCCACGACGCGGATCGCCGCGTTCATCCCGCGCCGCTCAACGTCATACACCCGCTGATTAGGGTGCTCGCCGGAGCGGTCAAACTCCGTGCTGTGCACGTGCACGATTAGCGGCTTGCCACTGACGCGCGCCAGGGCGATCCCCGCCGGATACGTCAGCCAGTCATGCGCGTGGATGACGTCAAACTTCTCCCCGCGCGTGAGCGTCACCACCAGGCGGGCATACCGCTCCGCCTCGGCAAACAAATCGCCCCGATACATCGCCCCCGCGCCCGTCTTGCCGATGCCCGGTGCGTGCAAATCCGGCGCGGCCCCCACAGCCGGGTGGTCGTCGAAATATGCCGCCATCTCCTCGTCGCTCATCGCTTCGATCGGCGTGCCATCGGGCGAGAGCGCAATGGTGCGGCCCTTGCCATCGCGATGTCCGCCCCCTTGCGCTCCGACCGCCCCGCCACTGCCATACGGGCTGGAGAAACCCGCCGGCACGCCCAGGATCTTGGTCCGCTGAAACTCCCCCCCGACCCGCGCCGCCGCCAGGCTCGCCCCCGGCCCCGCGACATCCACCGCCTGCACGCCAGCAACCGTTAGGTGCTCAAACGGCTCAGCCGCGCCAGGTGCCTTGGTCCCCTCGACGCGCGCGGCCATGGGCAGGCCATCGGGCGAGAGCAGTTTGACGTGGCTGGCCTGTGACCGGTCCACCGGCCGCGGCAGGATGAACAGCACATGATGCCCGCGCCGGTCCAGCGCGCGGGTCAGCCCGTGACACGCCGTGCCCAGGCCCCCGGAGATAAACGGCGGAAACTCCCAACCAAGCATCACGATCCGCATGGGCACACACTCCAGCCCCCGCTCCAGTCCCGAGGATAACCCCGATCGGACGTGCCCGCCGGGCGATCTGCCTGTCAGGCCGGACGTACCCTGACCGATACAAGAGATATGGCCATCGCCCTCGCCCAACTCGTGCTGACCCTTCCGCTGCTGGCCTCGCAGACCGGCGGCACGCTGCCCATCGGGCAACTCCAGCGCGTCGAGCAGGGCGTGGGCGACCTTGGGCCGGGCAGCACGTCGCTCCGCCAGCCCCCGGCGCAGTTGGGCCTGCCGACGGACTTCGCAGGCGTCTATCGCATCCCCGAGACGGCCAACTCGCCCTACGCCGGGTGGTATGCGCGGGTGGCGGGCATGGGCGGCTTGGTGGCGGTCTTCCCGCGCAGCACCTATCGCCAGAACCCAGACGGCTCATACTCCGCGACGCTGCCGCCCGGGACGCAGTTCCTCGTCGGGGGCGTGCCGATCGGCGGAGGCGGGGCCATCAGCACGGCGCCGGTCAACCCGCTGGCGGTCAACTCTCGCGTGGACGGGGCGGATGCCTCCTCGCAGCGGATCAACTCGCGGATCATGCCGACCTCCGGCAGCAGCGAGGACTTGGCCACATGGCGGCCCGCGCCCGACCGCGTGGTGCAGCGCCCGCTGATCGTCCCGCCCACTGACCCGCGGGCCTATGGCTTTTCGATGGCGGACCTGACGAGCAGGATGATCACCGAGCCGGGGTATCGCGCCAGCCGGATCGCCGCGCTGATGGACGCGGCCCTGGCCGCCCAGTCCAGTTCCTCGCCCGGCGCCTCGCCCAACGCATCGCCCGGTGGATCACAGCCGCTCGCCCCGCTGAGCACCGCGCCGACCGACGGCGTGCCGGCGCTACCCTGAGCGTCTATGGCGTCCACCACACCTTCGCCGCACGCCGCGGCGGTCAAAGAGACCATTCCCGAGACGATCATCTCGGTGATCATCGCCTTTGCGCTGGCGTTTGTGTTTCGGGCGTTCGTCGCAGAGGCGTATGTGATCCCGACTGGCTCGATGGCGCCGACACTCAACGGCGCGCACGTCCGCGCCGTCAGCCCGCACACAGGTGTGGACTGGGCCGTCGGGCCTTCGCCCTTGTTCTACATCAACAACGATCCGCAGAACGTTCAGCCCTTCTGGGGCCCGATGCTCGCCCGCGGCACGGGGACCATCCCGGGCAACAACGAAGGCCTGATCCTCTTTGACCCCCAGACCGGCCAGAAAGTCGTCGACCCGCAGGGCAAGGCCCGCTCGGGTGATCGCATCTTCGTGCACAAGTATCTCTACTCCCTGGCTGAGCCTGAGGCGTGGGACGTGATCGTCTTCAAGGATCCGACCAACCCGGACCAGAACTTCATCAAGCGCCTCGTGGGCCTGCCCAATGAGGAGATCGCGCTGGTCGATGGCGATGTCTTCGTGCGCAAACTGCCGCGGCCGACCAGCGACAAGCCGGCGTGGGAGCAGGAGGGCTGGCAGATCCGCCGCAAGCCCGCGCGCGTGCAGGCGGCCCTTTGGCAGACGATTCATGACACGGGCGTGCTGCCACTGGCCAGCACCGCCAGTGCGCCCAGCCCATGGCGCGCCAGCCTCGGCGTGACGGCTGGCCCCGGCGGGCGGACCTTTGCGTTCGCACCGGCGGGATCAGCCTCGGGCGTGCTGGAGTGGAACGTCGATGCCCCATTCATCCCAACACCGCCGCGGTCGGCGATGTCGACGGTCAAGGAGCCCAACGGCCAGATCGTTGCCGTCTTTGGCTACAGCGAGGGCGTGGACCGCACGCGGGCGATCACCGATCGTTACGGCTACAACCAGTCGCCGCAGCCCGAGCAACGCTCGCGTTTCCCCGTCGGTGACCTGCGCGTGCGATTTGGCGTGCAACTCAGTAGCGGCACCTCGTGGAACCAGATCAGCCTGACGCCCGTGATCATCGCCGATGGGCATGAGTTTCGCGCGTCAGTCGCGCAGGGGCGCGTGCAGTTGCAGATGCGTTCCAGCGACGGCGGCCGTCAAGGCACGTGGACGAACCTGGGAACTGAAGCGCCTCTGCCGACGCTGCCGACCGATGGGCGCGCGATTGTGGATGTCGAGTTCTGGCATGTCGATCAGACGGTGAGCCTGTATGTGGCCGGCCAGCGCGTGGCGTATGGCGCGTATGACTGGACGCCCGCCCAGCGCGTGGGCTTTGCACTGGGCACGACGATCGACCTGGCCGCGTGGCCCGAGGAAGGCCACAACCCGCTGGATAACGGCTCGCTCTATCGCCCGTCGAGCGTGCGCCTGGAACTCGGCGGCGGGGCGCTGACGATCGTGCGTCTGGGCGTCGATCGCGATGTCTATTACACCCCCGCGACGCGCTTTGATCCGCATATTTCCAAGAAGACGCCCGCCCTGGCCACCCACCCGCTGACCCCGCTGGCCCTCTCGCCGGATCAGTTCTTCGTCTGCGGCGACAACTCACCCGCCTCGTCCGACGGGCGCCTGTGGACCAGCGTCGACCCCTGGATCGCCAGCGAGATCGACGCCAAGGTCGGCATCGTCGACCGGCGCCTCCTGCTGGGCAAAGCCTTCTTCGTCTATTGGCCCAGCATCGGCGGCACAGGCCGCATCCCGGTGCCGGATGTGGGGAGGATGAGGTTTATTCAGTGAGCAGGGGTGAGGGGTGAGGGCCGAGGGATGAGTGATGAGAGAACGCGCGGCCGAGCAGTGTCGAGTTAGCACCCTTGGTCGCTTGTCCCTGTGTGAGTCACTCGGCAGCACAATGGTCTTCGCTCGTTGTTCGCGTCGTCGCGTTGCCAAAGGCGTGCAACAGCACCGCCTTCGGCGATCAACGGCTCGCTTCTGCCTGCCTCTTCACTCGCCCCTCGGCCCTCACCCCTCGGCCCTGCCACCCGCACCCCCGGCCAGGAGGGCTTCCCAGGCGAGGGCGATGCGGTCGCCGCCGCGTTCGGTGTGGGTTTTTTTGCGGGCCTGGGCGATCATGATTTTGATGTCGGCGGGGGCGAAGAGCCAGTCCAGCCCGCCGTGGCCCGGGCCTTTGACGCGCGAGGCCTTGCGAATGGCATCGAAGATGCCGGCGGAGATGCCGCTGGCTTCCATGAGCTCGGCTTTGGTGAAGCCTGGGCCTGCGTATCGAATGTCTTGTCCGCGTCGCATGGGGTGAGCGTAGCGGGCGATCCGACTCAACCGATCTATCCCCCTCGATTGCGGGGCGATGATGTTCGTGCGGCGCGCCGGGCGAGTCTGTATGCTGCGGGCTTGGTATTGAGTTCCGTGGCGGGCGAGAGTGGTTACACAGCACGAGGACAGACATGGCCGCATCGCCGGGATCATCGCAGGAACCGCTGGCTTCACAGGCCGATGCGGACTTCTCCACTCAGTTTGGCAATCCGAACCTGCCCCCGCTGAGCGGCAGCGCCTCGCCGGAGGAGAAGGACGCGTACTGGTACAAGCACATCTACCAGGGCGACAACATGAAGCAGCTGACGGTCCGCGCCGTGGTGATGGGCGGCGTGCTGGGCATGCTCATGAGTGCCAGCAACCTCTATACCACGCTGACGATCGGCTGGGGCTTCGGCGTGGCGATCACCAGTTGCGTGATGAGCTTTGTGATCTGGAATGCGCTGCGGGCGTTGACCGGTGGGGCACTCTCGAAGATGAGCATCCTCGAAAACAACTGCATGCAGTCCACCGCCGCGGCGGCCGGCAGCAGCACCGGCGCGACGATCGCAACGATGTTCGGGGCGCTGATGCTCCTGAAGGACCCCGCCCCGGGGCAGACGCTGGCGGACATCAAGTCGGCCGATGTCAGCCCGTGGTGGATCGTCGCGAGTTTCACCTTCGGCACCGCGTGCCTGGGCGTCTTCCTGGCGGTGCCCATGAAGCGCCAGATGATCAATCACGAAAATCTCCGCTTCCCTTCGGGCGTCGCGGCGGCTGAGACGCTGCGCAGCCTCTATAGCGAGAGTGCCGAGTCACTCAAGAAGGCCTACGCCCTGCTGGCGGGCATCGGCGTGGGACTGGTGCTGGGCTTGCTCAATGCGGGCATCGGCAGTGTTTCGTTTCTCGACAAGTTCTTCAACTTCATGCGGGAAAGACTGTTCCGCGTGGACCTGCCCAGCGAGTGGAACTTCTTCTGGAACGACTGGTGCGTCAAGCACCTGTGGGCGGGCAAGGCTGCGGGCGGGCACAGTGGCGAGTTCAGCCTGCTGCTGATTGCCGCGGGCATCATCACGCGCATGCGCGTCAGCCTGAGCATGTTTGTCGGATCGGTGCTGCTGTACTTCGTCGTCGGCCCGTGGCTGGTGAGCAAGGACATCGCCGCGGCGGCGGCGGGATCGACCAATGGCTGGAAGGTCGCGGCGGACGGCACAGCGAGCTATGACCCGGCGGCGCTGGTCAAAGGCACGGTGATGAATATCGAAGTCGTCGGTGGCGGCGCGGTGCTGGCGCTGACGCGCTGGGCCCTGTGGGGCGGCACCGCCCTGATGGTCGCCGCGTCGCTGGCGGCCTTGGCGATCAACTGGCGCACGATCGTCCGGGCTTTCAGCGGGTTTCTGCCGGGCAAGGGCGGCCCTGACCCGTTGGCCCGCATCGAGGTGCCGATGTCGTGGATGATCGTCGGCCTGATTCCGATTTCGATCCTGCTGCTGATCGTGCAGTACTATGCGTTCCAGATTTCGATCTGGGCGGGGGCGATCGCGATTGCCATGAGCTTTGTGCTGAGCCTGGTGGCCTGCCGGGCGACGGGCGAGACGGATACGACGCCGATCGGCGCGATGGGCAAGGTGATGCAGTTGCTCTTTGCGGTCATCAAGCCGGGGCTGCCGGTGCCGAACCTGGCCAGCGCGGGCGTCGCGGCCAACGCGGCAAGCTCCAGTGCGGACCTGCTGATGGACCTCAAGAGCGGGTATCTGCTCGGGGCCAACCCGCGCCGCCAGTTCATCGCGCAGTTCCTGGGTGTGTTCTTCGGCACGCTGGCGATCGTGCCCTGCTGGTATCTGATGATTCCGGACCGCGCCAAACTGGAGACCTTCGCGCTGCCGGCCACGCGCCAGTGGGAGGCCGTCGCCCGCCTGCTGACAGAGGGGCTGGACAAACTGCCCGAGTCGGCCCGGTGGGCGATTGTCATCGGCGCGCTGGTGGGCGTGGGGCTGGTGCTGCTGGAGCGGTTCACGCCGCAAAAGCTCAAGGGCTATCTGCCCAGCGCGATGGGGCTTGGGCTGTCGTGGATTGTGCCGTTCGGCAATGCGTTCAGCTTCCTGCTCGGGGCGATCATCGGGTGGATCTGGGAGAAGGCCGACCGCAAGCACGCGACGCTCTACGCCATCGCCATCGCCAGCGGGCTGATCGCCGGCGAAAGCCTGATGAAGGCGATCCTGAGCATGGTCAGCACGGCCCTTGGCCTCTGGGGCGGAACGCCGTGAGCGGCGACGCACCGGGCCAACGGCGGGCGTGAGGCACGCTGGTCTGACGTTCGCTGGTGACCCATCGCTCGGAATGGATCGACTCGCGCATGAAACAGCCCGCCCAAGCGATCTCGCAGTACGCCAATCGTCCAACGATCATCGCCTGGGTGCTGCTCATTCCGATTTGTGTGATGATCATGCTGGCGGCCGTGGTCGTGCAGGAACCGTTGCTGGCGTGCCTCGGCATGCCGGTGGTGGCCTTCTTTGTGCTGGCGATCGGTGTGCTGATCAGTTGGCAGCGCGTCGCGCAGTTGCGTGCTCGAACCGCTGGTGTCTGTTCACGCTGCTCCACGGCGCTTCAGGTTGTCCATGGCGTGCCGCAGCCGACATGCATGGTGTGCGGGCTGGTCAACCACCGCTGCTTCGCCTGCGGCTATGACCTGGCCAACGTCCCGCCGGAGCCCACCGACATCGGTCGAGGCACTCCAGTTCAGCCGCCGGATGCGACCGATACGCCGCCAGCCGCCGCATCGGCACCCCCAACGCCGCAGTCGTTCCGACGCTGCCCGGAGTGCGGCCTGCTCAACAGCCCTGAGCAGTGGAACGCCGTGATTCGATCGACGGTGTGATCGAACCCGCCCCGCCCGCCGGCCGTACCCTCTCGGCCATGCTGGCGATCGCCACGGACATGCTGACGCACGAGTACGCCGTTCGCGGCAAGAGCGCGATCGTCGGTGCCAGCGCAGGCGGGGCGGGGGGGCGTCGCCGAGCGATTGAGAATGTTTCCCTCACGGTGCCGGCGGGCAGCATCTATGGCTTCCTCGGCCCCAACGGCGCAGGCAAGACGACGACCATCCGAGCCTTGATGGGCTTCATCCGGCCATCGGGCGGGCGCGCGACGGTGCTGGGGCTGGATGCATGGCGACAGACGCAGGCGATCAAAGCCCAGGTCGGCTATGTTCCGGGCGATGTGCGCCTGTGGCCGTGGTTGACGGCGCGAAAGACGATCACGCTCTTTGAGCGCGTCCGCGGCGTGGCGATGCAGGCGCGGGCCGAGACGCTCGCCCAGCGCCTGGGCCTGGACCTTCGTCTGCGCGTGCGATCGATGAGCAAGGGCACGCGCCAGAAGCTCGGCCTGATCCTGGCGATGGCCCACGAGCCGAAACTCATGATCCTCGACGAGCCCAGCAGCGGGCTTGATCCCTTGGTGCAGGATGAACTCCGCGCGATCCTGCGCGAAGCCGCGGCGGGGGGCGCGACGGTCTTCCTCTCCAGCCACACGCTGGCCGAAGTTGAGGACCTCTGCCAGCGCGTCGCCATCGTCCGCCAGGGGCGGATCGTTGCTGATGATGACCTGCGAACGCTGCGTGCCCGCGCGGGCCACAGCGTGACGATCGAACTGGCCCCAGGCATGACGCTTGACGAATCTCGCCTGCCAGCGCGCCTGCGGCTGGACCCCGTCGGCCCCAAGGCCACGGTGCGCACTGGTCTGCACACCAGCGCCGGCGGCGCCGCGCAGGACGCAGCGGACGTGCGCGAACTGCTGGCTTGGCTAAGCACGCTGCCGGGCGTGGTCGATGTCAGCATCACGCGGCCGGATCTGGAAACGCTCTTCCGCACGTATTACCAGGAGGCGGGGCGATGAGCAGCGTGCTGAAACTGGGCATGATCAACACGGGGCTGGTCCGCCGCGCTCTGGCTGAGATTCTGCCCTCGACGCTGTTGCTGGCGGGCCTCGCTGGCGGGCTGAGCTACCTCTTTGGCTACGTCTTTCCGCGGATTCAGGAACGCATCATGAACCGCGGCGGGCCGACGGCGGCGATGCTCCGCTTCCGCCAGCAGTTCCTCGGTGATGACGCGGCGATGGCCGTGCCGGCACAGATCGCCGCGGGCATTCACTGGAGCCACCCGGTCCTGCTGGCGCTGGTCCTTGCCCAGATCATCGTCGTCTGCACGCGCGTGCCCGCCGGCGAGACTGAGCGCGGCACCATCGACCTGCTGATGGGTCTGCCCGTCACACGCTGGCAAATCTATATCTCCGAAACCATCGCCTGCACGCTCGGGGCCTTGCTCGTCCTGCTGGCTGCGGGGGCGGGGGCCTATTTGGCGCGATCGACGGTCAAGCCGGAGTTTCTGGCCGCGTGGCCAGGCGTGCTGCGCGTGCTGCTGAACCTGGCGTGCCTGCAGATGGCCGTCATCGGCGTGGTGATGCTGCTGAGCACACTCTGCGAACGACGCGGACGCGCGGTGCTGGCGGGCGTGGCGATCATCCTGGCGTGGATCGTGCTGGAGTTCCTCGGCGGGCTCTGGGACCCGGCCAAGAAAATCGAATGGCTCAGCGCGATTCACTACTACAAGCCGCTGTCGGTCATGCAGACCAAAGCCGCCCCCGACGCGATGTGGCTGACGACGCTGCCGCTGACGCACATGGCCATCCTGCTCGGCATCGCGCTGGTGGCATGGATCGGTGGCGGCCTGATCCTGGCGCGGCGCCCGCTGACGAGTGTCTGACGCTGCGGAGGCCGCGACGGGGATCAAGGGACGAGGGATCAAGGGATCGAGGGTTGGTATCGCTGCGCGACGCTGCTTCCTCTGATGCCCGATGGCTGATGCCTTCTTCCCCCCTCACTTCCCCTTCCCGGCCCCCAGTACGCCAGCGGCCCACAGGACGATTGAGCAGCCGGTGGTGGCGGCGGCGTCGCTGGCGGCGCGGGCCAGCAGTGGTGGCAGGTGCAAGTTGGCCGGGTCGGTGGTGCTGAATGTTCGCCAGAAGAGATACGCCGCGAAGATCAGCCCTATCGGCACGCCGACGCACAGGTGGGCCGCGAGCGAGCCCGTCGCGACGCGGCCGGCGAAGAAGCCGCGTTGCTGCGCACGCATGATCAGCCACCCGAAGATCGCATATTGAATCGCTTTGGCGATGGCCAGTTCGGTGGCCCCGGGCGCGACGCTTGCCGCCGGCGCGCCGGCGCTGCTGACGCTCGCGGCGACGGTCTTCTGCACAGTCCGCGCTGTAGCCAACGCCGCGGGTGCGGCGAGCATCCCAGCCAGCGCAACAGCGAGGCGGGCCGCGCCGGGGGTCACCATCGGGCCGGCCTTGGCCGCCATCGTGGCGATCGCCAGCGCCGAGCAGACGATGACCGACCAGGTGATCTTGCCGCAAACCTCCGCCAGCAGCGTGTTGGGCAGCATCCGCAGAATCACAATCACCACACCCTGGGCAACAAGCCCGAGCACGATGCTCATCCACGCGACATGCAGCATCCGTCGGGCCAGAACAGCGCGTGGTACAGGACGTGGGACGGCGCGTGGCTCGCCACTCGGCATTCCTGCGGAAACACTCTGCGGACCATCGCCAGGCGCGTGTTGTGCATCAGCGGTCATGCCAGCAGCATACCGACTTGTGCCGGAAAGGGGTCAGGCTTGAGGGCCGGGGAGTGAGTGACGAGTGACGAGTGACGAGAAGATACCACACTCGCCCCGATTGCCCATTGCCCATTGCCGGTTGCCCACTGCTCCCCTCACGCCCCCTCCCCGGGCGACACCAGTTTCAACCCCACGATCCCCACCGCGATCATCGCGATGCAGGCCCACTGCTTGCCGCTGACGGGCATCTTCAGCACCCAGGGCGACGCGACCGCCACGCCGACGGCCCCGATCCCGACCCACACGGCATACGCCGTCGCCGGCGGAATCACCTTCATCGCCCGCGCCAGCAGGAAAAAGCTCGCCAGCATCGCCGCCGCGGTGAACACCGACGGCCACAGACGCGTCCACCCCTGGGTGCTGCGCAGACTCGTCGCCCAGATGACTTCCAACACGCCAGCGATGATCAGCAACGTCCAGGCCATGGGCAATCGTTGGCTTGGAGTGAGCGCGGCACGACGGTTGAAGGCTGAAGGTTGCCCGCAGGCGCGAAGGTCGCTCGGCGGTTGTCCAACTTCTGCATCCGAATCGTCTGAAAACGCCTCAACGCGGTCAGGCCCGGCGCCCAAGGTCCGAGGTCTGCGCTCGAAACTGCGACACACCCAATCGACCACACCCGCTCACCTCCCCCCGCCCCCCTCTCCCACGCCCACTCCCTCACCCCGCGGCGGGCTGGCGGCCGATACAGTCTGCCGCATGATTGCTCTTTCCTTTGAACCGGTGTGGTGTCTGGCGATGCAGGCGGCGTCGACGTCCGGCTCGGCGGCTTCGGCCGCGGCGGCTTCGGGTGGCACCAGTGTGCTGGACCTCTTCAAACAGAGCTTTGACGTCTTTACCGTCTTGCTGGTCATCGGGTCGCTCGCCGCGGGGACGGTGATCGTTCGGGCGATCATGGAGATTCGTGCCGCGCGGATCACGCCGGAGGACAGCGAGCGCCAGTTGCGCCGGCTGCTGGCCGATGGCAACCTCGATGGCGTCGAGAGCTTCGTCCAGCGCGACAACAGTTTCTACTCCCACGTGCTGCGCGCCGGGCTGGCAGCGCCGGCCTCGGGCGGGACGGATCGGGCGGCGATTCGCAACGCCGCCGAACTGGCCGCCAGCGAGCAGTGCGCTCGCTGGTTCCGCATCATCGAGCCGCTGAATGTGATCGGCAACCTCGGCCCCCTGCTGGGCCTGGCGGGCACCGTCTGGGGCATGGTCATCGCGTTCAACGTCCTCTCGGCCTCCAGCGGGCAGGCCAACCCGGCGGACCTCTCCGGCGGCATCGCCAAGGCCCTCTTCCACACGCTGCTGGGACTGGTCGTCGCCATTCCGGCCTTGCTGGTCTTTGGCCTCTACCGCTCATACGTCGACCGCCTCTGCACCCGCGCGATGACCATCAGCGCTGAGATGGTCGAGGTAGTGTGTGACCTGCGGGGGGGGAAGGGGTGAGGGATGAGGGCCGAGGGCCGAGTGAAAAGCCAAGAAGCGTCGGGAAGTAGACATCAGACATGAGGCATCAGGCATCAGAAAACCTGAACCTTCGGAGGGCGAACCATGTTGGCGATGATCGATGACCTTGGCCGGGCAAGTTGAACTCCTGCCCACGAGGCGTTTTCCTCGACTCACGACTCACGTCTGTTCTCCAACCGCACACCCACCACGACACTGAAACATCTCGTCGCGCAGCGACACCACCCCTCGGCCCTCGGCCCTCACCCCTGAAACCTCCTCCCCCATGCGCCGCCGCTCGGCACTCAAGCCCGATGCCACCCATGAGCCCATCAACGTCACGCCGTTGATTGATGTCATCATGTGCTTGATCATCTTTTTCCTCATCGTCGGGAAGATGGCCAATGACGAGCGGGCCCGCGTGCGGCTGCCGGCCAGCAGTGTCGGCTCGGGAGACAAGGACGCGGCGGCGCTGGTCGTCACGATCGTTGCCGATCCCGCCAGCGAGCTGCGCTGGGGAGGCGTGCCCGCACGCGTGCTCGTTGGCGGCAGGCAAGCGGTCGATCCGCGAAGTATCGAAGCGCTGCTGCGCGAACTGGGCACCGCGGCGATGAACGTGCCCGGAGCCGCCAGCGTGGCCGGCGCGGGCGGTGGTGGTGATCTGTCGCGCCTGCCAGTGATCATCCGGGCTGACCGCGGCTTGCCCTATGCCGCGATCGAGCCGACCCTTGCCGCCGCGGCGAACCTGGGCATCACCCGCGTGGACTACGCCACCGAGCGGGCGGCGACGAACACCAACGGCGCGAGGGGCACGCCATGAGTTTCGGCCACGCGACCAGTGCGAGCAGTTCGTCCGGTGGCGGCTTTCGCCGTCGCACCGCGCGCGATGTGGCCACGCTGCACTACGGCCCCAACATGACCCCGATGGTCGATGTGGTCATGGTCATCCTCGTCTTTTTCATGGTCTCGGCCGCGTTCATCGGGCCGGAGTGGTTGCTCCGCGGGCTCGTGCCGCGGCAAGTCTCCGGCGCGGCGGCGGGTGCGAGCCAGACGCAAAGTCCATCAGCCGCGAACAACCCAAGTGCCGACCCGCTGGCCACCAGCCCGGTGCGGTTCACGATTGATCTAGCGATCGCCCCGCCGCCGCGCGGCATCCTGGCCACCGGCGCGGGGGTGCGCGAGGGCAGCATCGACGCGGTGATGGAGGCCCTGGGCCGCCAGATCGCCGCCGCCGGCGGCACGCCCGACCAGATCGAAGTGCTCATCCGCCCCGGCCCGGGCGTGCCCTGGGGCCCGGTCGTCCGCGTGCACGAACTGGCCCGCAAGATGGGGATCGTGCGCGTCGGCCCGCAGACGGGCGGGGGCAGAGCGGCTGAGTCCAGATAGCCAGATGGCCAGATGGCCGCATGTCAGCATGGAGCGTTGAACTTCGTGTTCAGTGTTCTCCGTCGCGGCCTGCACTCGCGGATGAGCCAGCCAGCACCTCGCGCGTGTGCTCATACCAGTCACTGGTCAAGACGCCGTGCGGATCGCGATGGGCCTTCTCGGCCATGAACTCATCGATGCGCGGGTGGGCCGTGCGCAGTTGCGCGCCGGTGGCGAAGCGGTGATAGGTCAGGTAGTAACTGCCGCCTCTCGCCGTGGCCAGGTTGATCAAGCCGCGGAAGTGCTCCGCCGCGCGGGTGAGGCCCTCGGCGATGTGGTCGATGTGCAGGTTGAAGATCACGCACGCCCAGCGATCCGGCGCGGGGCCGGAGCCATCGGTCAGCAGCGGGTGCGCCCAGGGCAGGAATGTCTCGGTATCGGGACGCGCCAGGCGGATCGTGCCGTAGATCACCTGCGCGGCGTGCGCGATCGAACCATGGCCCGACAGCTGGCGTGCCGCGTCACGCAGGAAGTCCATCAATCGGTGCGGAGGCACATACAGCTCGGTGATCATCTCGCTGCCCGGGCAGGTCGCGTGCAGGTGCTGATCAAGCTCGGCGTGATAGCCGCGAACGTATGTGCCGTATTGATGACTGTCCGTCGTGTAGAGCTGGCCATCGGTGCGGATGTAGTGAGCGGCGTATTCGACAAAGG
>JALOQT010000212.1 GCA_025453375.1 Phycisphaerales bacterium
GTGCACCGCCGCGGCGTCGCGCGACGGACACCGCCCGCCAAATCCTCAGTTGCTGAAATCCGTCTTCCACGACTTCGGATCGGCGCCCATCTCCAGGCCCAGGTCCGCCAGGCTCTTCATCACGTCCTTGTCGAACTGATTCGTATTCGGCGGCGTCCAGGTCGACGGAATCGCGACATACCGGAACTCGACATCCCACTTGTCCGCCTCGCGCAGCAGCGCCACCTGCGTGGCCAGATGGCGAAGGCTCGTGGCGGTGCTGGCGCGGATCGCCGTGCCCATGCTCGCCTTGACGATCTCCATCCACTGCGGCTGCACCGTCTGCGGGCCGACTTCCAACTGGTTGTTGACGATCACCCAGAAGCGAATCTTCGGCAGCGGCTCACCGGGATATCGCTCCATCCACTGGCGAAACGGCGCACGCGGGCTGCGCCAGTTGGCACCATAGAGAATGTTGCTCGTCACGCCGCCGTCAACATACAGCGCGTTGTCGATCACCACTGGCGGAAAGACCGCCGGGATCGCCGTGCTGGCCAGCAGGATGTCATGCAGCCGGCGCAGCGGCGCCGGGTCATCATTCTCCATCCCGGCCACCGCCAGTTCGGCCTGCATCGACCACTCAAACGGATGCACGCCGCCAACATCAAGGTTCGTTGCATTGACCTGCAGCACGCGGTTTTTGCCGCTCTCGCGCGCCACCGCCGTCACCACTTCGCGGCCGATCTGCTCCTCCAGGTCGCGACGCAGCCCGTCATTGCGCAGGAAGCTCTCATTGCCGGGCAGGAAGAACAGTAACCCCCGCACCAGGAACCAGTCATCCTTCGGACTGGTGTAGAGCTTCAGCAACTGCTCGTAACTGCGATCATCACCCACAAACGCAAACGGCGCGATCAGCGAGCCGGTGCTCACGCCCGACACCGCGTCAAACACCGGCCGCTTCAGCGACGCATCGGTCACCTTCCCCCACCCCTGCAGGAACCCGGCGCCGAATGCGCCGAAGTCTCCACCGCCTGACAGGATCAGCAGGTCAAACGTCGGCCGCTCCGCCGCGGCCCCCGCCGCCGTCGCCGCGAGGTACTCATCCTCCTCCATCCGGATCCGCTGGATCATCTTGGTGTTGGCCAGTTGCGTCTCGTTGCGGGCGTTGGTGCGATACTGCTCCAGGAGGGCCTGCAACTGCGCTGTCGTCTGCGTCGGCCGGTTGACGGCACACCCAGGTGCTGCCGTCACCACCGTCACCATCAACAGCACCAACGCGCAAAGACTGCCGACCCGCCCCAGCAAACACCCTCGGCTCAGTGGCCCAGCCGCATCTCCAGAACTCCGAACAGTCTGCGAATACCCGTAAAATCGTGCGATCATGGCTCAGGATAACCACTCCCGGTTCGATGATCTTCGTTCAGGGTTCGCCAGCAAGCCACACCACAGGCCCCAGGCACACGCTTGCTGGCTACGCTGAAACAGGTCTGCATCATGTTCCTCGTCCGCCGCGCCAAACCCGAAGACGTCCCCACGCTGCTGAAGCTGGCCAAGATGGTCCACTTCATCAACCTGCCGGCGGACCGCGGCATCATCGAGAGCAAAGTCACCTGGAGCCGCCAGTGTTTCCTGCTGGCCCACGAAACGCAGGACGAATCACTCGTCGGCCAACCCTCCAAGCCCGCCCAGACCACGCCTCCGCCAGCCACCCCCAAGCCCCGCGGCAAGGGCGCTCGCAAGGACGCACAGGCACCCGCCACGCCCCCCACTCCCCCCACTGCTCCCACCAGCCACGCCGATCCCGCCGCCCACCACGGCGTGCTCGCTGGCGGCCTCAAGGGCCTCACCGGCAAGTCGCCCCTATTCATGTTCGTGCTCGAAGAGATCGAAAGTGCTGGCGTCATCGGCACCAGCCAGATCATCAGCCGCATGGGTGGACCGGGCCATCCGAATATCTCCCTGCAACTGGCCCGCAAGGAGATGTTCAGCCGCGACCTGCAAACCGGCGTGACGCACACCGTCTTTCGCCGCTATCTCGATGAATCCGGCCCGACGGAGATCGGCGGCTTGATCCTGCAGCCCAGTTTCCGTGGCCATCGCCAGAAACTTGGCCGCCTGATCTCCCTGATCCGCTTCCACTACATGGCCCTCTATCGCCAGATGATCAGCGATCGCGTCATCGCCGAACTGATGGGCCCGATGAGCGCCGACGGCCATGTGCCCTTCTGGGAGCACTTCGGCCGCCACTTCATCAACATGACCTACGACCAAGCCGACCGCTTCTGTCAGGAGAGCAAGGAGTTCATGCTCAGCCTCCTGCCCAGCGAGGATGTCTATCTCACACTGCTGGCCCCGGAGTGTCGCGCAGCTGTCGGCCAGGTCGGCGAAGACACGCGCCCCGCCAAGCGCCTGCTTGAGAAGCAAGGTTTCAAGCACTTCCAGCGAGTCGACCCCTTCGACGGCGGCCCGCACCTCGAAGCCCACACCGACGAAATCACGATGGTCCGCCAGACCCGCCTGACGACCCTGGCCCAACCCGTCAAGGACGCCGTCGCCGGTGCCAGCGGCCTGCGCGAGTATGGCGTCGTCAGCGTCGTTGACAGCGAAGGTGAGTTCCGCGCGACACAGTCCGCTTATGGCCTTGATCGCGCCGGCAAGGTCATCCTGCCGCGCCAAATCATGGACCTGCTCCGCGGCGAGCCGGGCATGAGCGTCGGCGCCACGCCCTTGGAGCACGGCCACGCCGCCCCCGCGGCCAAGCCGGCAACCTCGGCCCGCCCGCGCACCGCCCGCCCGACCTCGGCCTGATCGGCCGATAACCCGCTTCATTCTGGCGGCCTGCCCGCACGCCGCCCCCCCACTATCATTTTCACTTCAAGTTGCGACGCACGACGCGAGCCACGCCATGAGCCAGTACTACGTCCTGGAGTTTGAGAAACCCGTCACCGAGCTTGAGAAGCAGATCGACCTGCTCGAGGGCGAGCTTGCCGCCGCCCCGAAGGGTGATGACGGCAAGCCCAGCACCGAGCAGACCAAGATCACCAATCGCCTCGCCGAACTCCGCGCCGCCCATCAGACGACCCTGGCGGCGGTCTATGGCAACCTCACGGCGTGGGAGACCGTCCGCGTCGCCCGCCACCCCAAGCGCCCCCAGAGCCGCGACTACATCGAACTGATCTGCAAGGACTTCGTCGAGCTTTGCGGCGATCGTCGCTTCGGCGATGACCCCGCGATGGTCACCGGCTTCGCCCGCATCGGCGGGCAGAAGGTCCTGGTCGTTGGCCATCAGAAAGGCCGCAGCACCAGCGAGAAGATCGCCTGCCACTTCGGCTGCGCCCACCCCGAGGGCTATCGCAAGGCCCTGCACAAGATGCAGTTGGCCGCGAAGTTCAACGTGCCGATCGTCACGTTCGTTGACACGCCCGGGGCGTACCCCGGCATCGGCGCCGAGCAGCGCGGGCAGGCCGAGGCCATTGCCGTGAACCTGCGTGAGATGGCCGGCTTGCGGACGCCGATCGTCTCGATCGTCATTGGCGAGGGCGGGTCCGGCGGGGCGCTGGGGATCGCCGTGGCCGATCGCGTTGGCATGCTCAGCCACTCGTGGTATTCAGTCATCAGCCCCGAGGGGTGCGCTGCGATCCTCTGGAAGGCCGCCAACGAGCAGACCAACACCGCCGCCGCCACCGCCCTGCGACTGACGGCGCAGGACAATCTAAAGTTCGGCATCATCGACGGCA
>JALOQT010000213.1 GCA_025453375.1 Phycisphaerales bacterium
CCTCCGGCGCGGCCGACACGCAGCTCGCACGCCAGCGCCTGCTCCGACAGCTCAGTCGGGGTGTGAAGGTCTGCGGATACGTCCTGCTCCTACTGCTGGCCGCCAGTGCGATCACCTTCTTCGGCCTGCATGCATGGCTCACGAGCATGGCCGACCAGGCCCGGGCCGATCGAACCGGCAGCAACGCCGTCGATGTTCGGCTGCGCGGCGTCATCATCACCTCCAGCGGCTCAGCCCCAGGCACCATCGATCCCGCCGGCTGGGACGCGCTCATGCACCTGGCCAGCGAGACGACCAAAGCCGAAGCACGCGTCAAGCGGCCCAACGTCGTCGGCCAGACACTGCAATACCTTGATCTCGACGTCGTCCGCGGCGGGCGACCGCTCCGCAACATGCTCACCCCGATGGGCAACTCCACACCTGCCGACGAGGATGCCGAGCAGTTGCTGCGAATCAAGGAACTCGTATCCGATGCGAGTGCAGGCCCATTGCATGACGCGGGCCTCGCGCTGCTCGCCGCGCCGCTGGGCGTCCGGCCGCTGCCTGAGCCAAGTGAGGCTCCTGCGGCATGGGGCTTGTGGATGCCGATCCCAGGGCTGACGCTCGCCGCGCGACTGCAACTCGCCCGCATGGAGTTCGCGCTACCCGCCAGCCCGCACGCTCGATACGCAGCAACCCTGCAGGGTGAGCAAGCCACGTATCTCCAGTCAGTCGCGATCACCCTGGCGCTGGCCCGACAGCTTGGTGCTCAGTGGACGCTGGTCGATCGAAGCACGGCCAGCGCCATCGAGTCCGATCTGCTCACCTCGCTCCAGCGCCACATCGAAAGCCTCCCCGAGCCGTGGCTCGTGGAACTTCACAACCTCCTGGCCCGCCAGCCCGAACCCGCGCCCGTCGAACGTGTACTCGAAGGTGACACCATCATCATGAACGACCTGCTGGCATGGCTGTTCGAAGACCGACTCAAAGCCCGGGAGATGCTCCGACGCGGCGATGATCGTGTTGTGTACAACGGCGTGACCTCACGCGCACGCACCACGCCATGGCAGTGGCTGGGCAGCTATGCCGCCAATCGAGAGAGCCTCGCAGCGTATCGACAAGCGCAGCTCGACAAGGCCATAGCCTCCAAGTCGACGCCCTTTCCAAAACAACTCGTGCTCGGTCGTGCCATCGACCTGCCCCCGATGGCCACCGCGATGGTGCGATTCCGATCTGACTCGATCGTCCTCCAGGATGTGTCACTTCGCCTCCGTCGCCAGGCCCTGGGCGTGATGATCGCCATCGAGCGTTATCAACGCCGCACCGGCACATATCCCCCAGCCCTCTCGCAGTTGACGTTCGCCGACGGCGCCTTCAACACCCTCGATCCAATCTCGGGTACGCCATTTCGCTATCGACTCACCAACCCAGACGACCCCCTCTGGACCACGCTCACCGCCGGCACCAACGACCATCCCAAGCCCTACGCACTCTGGTCCGTCGGTCCCGACGGCATCGACCAACTTGGCACCGAAGCATGGCTTAGAAATCCGCGCCTCACCACCATCGTCAGCCCGGCTGATTTCATACACATGCTCTACAACGAGAGCCATGACATCCTGCTCAATGACACCTCGTGGGGGGATAACAGGCAGCAACTCAGATAGGTGATGTGGGCACGGGGAGCGCTGGCGAGGTGGAGCGTGAAGGTCGATGCCCGCGAGCGACCGCCTAATCTGACGTCAATCACCAGGGGCCTCATCGTGCGGCTGATCACCAAAGACCTCCATCGCGCCTTCCCCGAGCTTGATCGCTTCGACGAGGCCAACGCCCGGGCCTTCGTCAAATCAGCCAACCGCCGCTTCGTGCCGCGGGCGATTCGCTTCCTGCTCATGGCCACCGTCATGATCGGCGCGGCACTCTTGGGCCTCAACTTCAGTTGGAATGCCTACTTCCGAATCCGCTCGGATGTCACGGCGATCCTGCTGACGGGCCTGACTGTCATTCCCTTCATCGCCCTCGGCGCCATCCTGACGCTCCTGCTGCGCGACGTGCTCCTCCGCCGCTCCATCCAGCGCCTCATCGACCGTCGCGGCACGTGCTTCAAATGCGGCTACTCACTCCTCGGCATGATCGTCGGCCCCGACTTCCGCGTCACCTGCCCCGAGTGCCAGTCCATCACCCGCGCCGACACCGTTCTCAACGAACTCGTCCCCGACGCCCACGGCCGCCAGACCTACCAGCCATCGATCGACCAATCCATCGCCGAACGCGAAGAGCGCACTCGCCGCCGACTCAAGACCGTCGCAAAGTGGATGGCCTACTGCACGCTCGCCCTGATCGCCACCGCCCTGGTGGCCATCCTCGCCTCAACGCCTCTGGCTGAGTTCCATCGCCGCGCAGGCTCGCGCCGATCGCACGGGTGACAACGCCTTTCACGTCCTGGCCCAGGGCCACACGCTCAAGGCCCTCGGCTTGCCAGTCGTGCCCGAGCCAAATGGCTGGGACGCCCTTCTGCGCGTCCAAACGGAAATGGACGACGCGATTCAAAGGCATTTCGACCTTCCCACGCACACAAATACGTCCAGGTCCTATGGCGACTCAGTCGACGTGTTCTCACAGACCATCATCGCAGACGGGCGCACGCGATTACTCCAGATCGATCCCGCTTTTCGAGAAGCAAGCCAGCAGCGCATCATCGCTTTGGCCGCTGCCGCGCAAGCAGGCCCGCTGCGCGACGCCCTCACAGCCCTCATCGTCGCACCGGCAGGGGTTCGCCCGATTGCCGATCGCGCCGATGACTTCGGCAAACGTGATCCACTGCTCGATGTGCAGTTCATCTACTCTGTGTCAAATCTGCAACTGGCCAGAATGGAGTTCAGCCTCCCCGCGGGTCCGATGGCACCCCTCTCTCAGTCCGCCGCCGGTGATCTTGATGAATACCTGCACGCGATCGACGTCAGCGCAGCGATCTGTCGCCAGCTCGACGCTCAACCCAGCGAGCGTGTCGGCGCGAGCTCACTGATGGTCCTTCACCAGTCCATGTCCCGGATCACCCGCAATCTTCGCGCCATGCCCGACCACTGGCTGGCCCCTCTCCAGCAGCACCTCGCCCGCCAGCCCGTTCGCACCGATATCACCCACATCCTTCGCGCCGAGATGGACTCGCAGCGAGACGACCTCGCCTGGGTCTTCGCCGACGAACAGCGAATCAAGCAGCTCTACCGCTCCGGCATGGCTAATTTGCCCAAGGCTGTACGTCCCGTCACAACCCAAGCGTCTGGGCGCTGGCCCGGCACATATGCCCAGAACCGCGAAGCCCTTGACCGCATCGAGCAGGATCTGCTCACCCGCGCTCAAGCCATGCAGCAGGTACCCGTCCCTGCCTTTGCATGCAAACGCTCATGGATTCAAACGCCCCCGCTTGCCCATGAGATCTCGACCCGCTCCCTATTGCAGGAGTTTACCGGTCTTCGTTTCTATGCCGATATGCACCGCCAGGCCGTCGGCGTGATGATCGCCATCGAGCGTTTCAAACGCCGCACCGGTGCCTACCCCGCCAAACTGACCGACCTCACCCCCGCCGAAGGTACCGTCAACCTCATCGACCCACTCGTCGGCGGACCCTTCGGCTATCGCGTGCTCGTCGAAGGCGAAATCGTCCGCACCATTCCCGAGCCTTTCACCATCGAGCCACGCTGGCCGTTCG
>JALOQT010000214.1 GCA_025453375.1 Phycisphaerales bacterium
ATCGCCGGGGCGGCGGGGCCGCCGGCTTTGGGGGCTTTGTAGAACGGCAGCGGGCTGACGGTCGCGGCGAGGCGGTCGCCCTTGCCGGTGTCGATCTCGACGGCGACGCCCGGCGTCGCGCTGGCGCTGGGGACGTAGGCCATCGCGATGCAGACGCCCAGCGTCGGCGAGGGTGCGCCGCTGGTGACGATGCCCGCCTCGCGCCCGGCGATGATGACCTTCATCCCCTGGCGGGCGGAGCGCTTGCCTTCGATCTTCAGGCCCACGAGTTTGCTGCTCGGCCCGCCGCTGTCGCGTGTGCGCTTCAGGGCGTCGGCGCCGATGAAGGCCTCGCCGGTGTCGACCGGCTCTTTGTCCAGCGCGATGGCGAAGTCCAGCGTCGTGCCCAGGGCGTTGGTCTCTTCGGTCAGTTCGTGGCCATAGAGCGGCATGCCCGCTTCGAGGCGCAGCGTGTCTCGCGCGCCCAGGCCGCAGGGGCGGATCAGGCCCTCGGGGGCCTTCTTGATGATCATGGTCATGGCCATGTCGATCATCCCGGCGGGGAGGATGACCTCGACGCCGTCCTCACCGGTGTAGCCCGTGCGGCTGACGATCAGCTTGGCAATCAGCAGGTTCTTGACCGCGAAGGTGTAGCGCTTGAGCGTCGGAATCTCTTTGCTGACGTTGCTGATAAAGTCGATGACCTTCGGCCCTTGCACGGCGACCATCGCCGTCTTGGTGGTGATGTCCTCGAGCTTGGCGACAAAGCCGGTGCTGGCCTGGACGGCGCCGAAGTGCGCGACGACCTTGTCGCGGTTGCTGGCGTTGCAGACGATCATGAAATCGTCCTCGTCCATGCGGTAGACGATGATGTCATCGTGAATGCCGCCCTGCGGGTTGCAGAGCAGGGAGTATCGCGCGACGCCGGGCTTCATGTCGCGGATGCGGCGTGTGCAGAGCTTCTCCAGCAGCTTGCCGGCCTGCCGCCCGGTGAGCTTGAGCCGACCCATGTGCGAGACATCAAAGAACCCGCCGCTGGTGCGGGTCTGGATGTGTTCGGCGGTGATGCCGCCACCCGCCCCAGCCCCAGCCCCTGCCCCTGCCCCTGCCCCAGCCCCCCCGGCACTGGCCGGCCACGCGTAGGTCAACGGCATCTCCCACCCGGCGAAATCGACCATCTTCCCGTTGTTGGACACGTGATACGCGTTCAGCGGCGTCTTGAGCATGAGTGAGCGTAGGGTGGGGAGGGGAGAGGCATCAGGCATCAGAAGAGAGGGATCGAGGGATGGGGGATCGAGGGATCGAGGGGAGGTTTCGCTGCGCGACGTAATCTTCTCGTCACTCGTCACTCGTCACTCGTCATTGGCCGCTCCGGCCTGGATTCGCCGCTGGCCGCCTTCTGATGCCCGATGCCTGATGCCTGATGCCTCTCCCCCCCGCCCACTTTCCTCCGGCCTGGGCGTGGGCTATCATCGTGGCCCTGCCGGGCGAAGGCGTGGCAGGGGCTGACAACTCAGCGGACCAGGACCGCGAGAACCTGGGGGCATAGCTCAGTTTTGGTAGAGCGCATCCATGGCATGGATGAGGTCAGGGGTTCGAGTCCCCTTGCCTCCACTTTCAACCCCCCGCGGCGGCCCATTGGCCGCCGCGGTGTGCGTTTTGGATCGTGCGGCGTCGGCAGGCATGAATCGCACGGGAAACAGCTCCGGGCAGGTTGAAAACCTACCCCACGCGACGCCGCTACCTGCCTCCCCCTGCCTCTCCCTCCGTCGCTTCGTCGCTCCGTCGCTTCGTCGCTCCGTCGCTCAATCCCTTCCCCAGCCCCTTCCCCTACCATCGCCCGTGACTGTCACTTCATCAGCGTCGGGCCGGGCGGTTGAGCGTGTGCGTGTGGCGGCGGGGGATATCAAGCTGAGTCATTCGGTCTTTGCCTTGCCCTTTGCCGTGCTGGGGGCGGTGCTGGCGATGGATTTTTCCGACGGCTGGGCGCAGCGGGGCGGGTGGGGGGGTGGCTGGTCGCGGCTGGCGGGGCAACTGGGGCTGGTGATCGTGTGCATGGTCGCGGCGCGGACGTGGGCGATGCTCGTCAACCGTCTGGCCGACGCGCGGTTTGACGCAGCCAACCCGCGCACGGCCGGGCGCGCCGTAGCCAGCGGCCGCTTGACCGCGCTGGAGGGCTGGGCGCTGGCGCTGGCCGCCGCGGGCGTCTTCATCGCCGCGTGCGGCGCGTTCTGGCTGCTCTTTGCTAACGCGTGGCCGCTGACGCTCTCGCTGCCGGTGCTGGGGTGGCTGGCGCTGTATTCCTACGCCAAGCGGTTCACGGCGTTGTGCCACCTGCTGCTGGGCACGGCCCTGGCGATCAGCCCGATCGCCGCGGCGCTGGCGATTGACCCGAGCCGCGCGTTCTCCACGCCGCACCTGCTGCTGGCCGCGTTTGTGACCTGCTGGGTCGCGGGGTTTGACGTGATCTACGCCCTGCAGGATGAACAGTTTGACCGCCGCACCGGCCTGCACAGCATCCCGGCGAAGGTCGGCGCCCGCGGTGCCGCGTGGATCGCGCGCGGGCTGCACGTGCTGGCCAGTGCGGCCCTGCTGGGCGTGGCCCTGACCGATCCCCCCGCACCGGCCCGCTTCGGCCCGCTGATGCTCATCGCCTGGGGCCTGGCGACGGCGCTGCTGATCGCCGAACACCTGGTCCTGATCCGCCGCGGCCTGGCCGGCCTGCCCCTGGCCTTCTTCACACTCAACGGCGTGCTGAGCCTGATCGTCGGCGCCCTGGGCGTGGTGGAGGTGGTGAGGTGAGGGGGAAAGCGACGGAGCGACGGCGCGACGGAGGGAAAGGCAGCGCGAGGGACTGAGGCATCGGGGCATCGGGAGTGGAAGAGGGATCGAGGGAGAGGCAGAGGGATCGAGGGATACGGGATCGAGGGATCGAGGGATCGAGGGATCGAGGGGTGGTGTCGCGGCTGCCCCCCCACGGCCGCGACGCTGATGTTTCTGCTTGATGCCTCGCATCTTCTGATGGCTGATGGCTGATGGCTGATGGCTGATGGCTGATGCCTTTCTTCCCCATTTGGCCCTTTGGCCATTTGGTCTTTGGCCATTTGTCTGCCCAAGTGCCCCCAAAACAGAAAACGGCCCCCGATCACTCGGAGGCCGTGTCTCTATCTACTGATGGCTGATGGCGAATGGCTGATGGCTGATGACCGATGCCTTCTGCCCTGCCTTCATGTGGCCATTGAGCCATTTGGCGCTTTGGCCATTTTGAGCCGCTCTCGCGGCTCACGCCGCCAGCTTGGGCTTGCCGGTGGGGATCGGCGTGACCAGCCCGTCCTCGCCGACCGTAACAGTCATCCCCGGCCCATTCCCCGCCCGCCCAAACTGCACCGTGATCGGCGTTGACGGGCGGCCCTGGATCGTGCCGCGCTGGGCGGTGATGATGTACTGAACCGAGGCGGTGCCGCTGGTGATCGTCGAGTCGATGAACCGCTTGACGCTCGTCACCGCCGCCTGCGTCCACGCGCTAAAGACCGTCGGCGCGCTGGCCGAGGCCGTGCGCCGCTGCACCAGATAGACCGTGCCCGACAGCCCCGGCGGGTTGTTGCATTCAAAGCGAACCTCGAGGTTGCCGGTGTTGACATCCAGCGTGACATTCGCGCTCGTCGGCGTGCCTCGGGTCGGTCTGCAGGGCGGCGAAGGTGCGAATCTGCTTGACCCCCGCGCTGCCGAGCGTGCGGGCGTTCTTCTTGGCATCGCGATAGTTCGCGCTCGCGGCCTTCAGGGCGAGCTTGGCCTTGTCCCACGCGACAGCCGCGGTGTTGAGATCGCCCGTGGCACTTTTGTATGAGTTATATAACGTCAAATCCAACCCGATCCGAGCCTGACTGTCGCCCCATAGCTGGTCATGCAGATTGATCCACGCGATGAACTGATCGTCCCGAGTCGGAATCACGCTGTTGTTGGGCATCGTTGTCTCCTTATGTCTGGTTGCCCTCACCACCCCGGCCCGGGGCCACCAGCCCCAATCCCGCCGCGCGGTGCACGAGGGATTTCGACCCGCCCCGACCACAGCATCACGCCGCCACCGAGGAAATCCCCCGCCGAGTTCCGTCTGTGCGGCCTGGGCGACATGTGCGTGCACCAAACCCCTCCCCGCCGCCGCGCGTGGGCCACCGGTCCCCAGCAGCCTTCTCCGCGTGGGGCAGGTTTCCAACCTGCTTCTCCGCCGCACGGCGTTTCCCGCCCTCGCCCGGCAGGTGGCACAGCGTGCGGGTGCAAGCCGGTGCCACCTGCCCGAGGGTCAGTCGTGGAGCGCGGGCGGGGTGCGTGTCTGAGGCGTCAGGTCCGTGCCGTGAGCGGCATCGGCGTCTCGATCCCTGCAAGGCGGGCCAGTCCATCGGCGTCGAAGGCAACCTGAAAGTAAGGCGCGGGACGCCCGAGCCGCGCGCACAACTGCGACCAACGCACCCCGGCCCACCAGCAGCGCGAGCCCATCTCGCCCGACAAGATGTCGCCCTGAGCCTTGACGATATTGATGATCGGCTGCTGAATACTCTTTCCGTCTCGCTCGTACCGAGTAAGTGCTGCGTCGAGCGTCTCTGACGTCCGCAAGGCGGTGACGATGAGCGCCGCCTGATACCCCGCAGCGTTGGTCCCAAACCCCGCGTATGGGGGGGTCGAAGTCACGGAGTCTCCGAGCCACGCGACCTTGCCTGACCTCAGGCAGTGGCTCGTGGCGGTTCGGAACTCTTGGCGGCGTTTGCCAACGAGCTGGTCTACCAGCCCCGGAACGGCCTTGCACAAGCGCCGGTTCAGCCGCTCGTTGGCATACTTCTGGGCCGCGGCGAGGTCCTTGAAGACCGGCTCGCTTGCGTCGGTATCATAGAGATCGCGGAACTTGTCCTCGACTAACGCCGACAGGCTGCCGTCAAAATTCGGGAGCGCGATGACCAGCGCGCCACCGCGGCGCGGAAAGAAGATGATCTTACCTGGCGGTAGCTTGAGGGCCGCGGCTTCTGCCGGCGTGATGTGAACTTTGACGTACGAGATCGCCTCGGCCACGTCGTCGGCACCATCCGAGCGCACACGCATGAGATGACGACCATGGCCGTTGTACCCGTCGCAGAAAACGACGAGATCGAAGACCTCATCGAGCTTCTGGCCACGGACCTCCCACTGGACGCGCCCATCCTTGCACACTCCTGGAGTCGGTGGCGTGACCTCTGCATCAAACTGCAGGCGGCAGCGGCTGTGGTCGCAGATCTGCTCGGTGAAAAAACGCAGCAGATCCTGGCGGGGGACGCTGTAGAGGCAGTGTTCCTCTCGCCAGCCATAGCGATGGGTGCGGATCGGCCGCTCGCGGGCATCATCCGGCACGATCGCACGCCCGTCAACCCGCGTAGAAAACGCGCAGATGATCGAGGCAAGGGGCTCGCCGATGGCGCGAAGGCCGAAAGAATCCAGGGTGATGTTGAAGCTCCGCAAGCTGTCGGCGTCGGCGCCGCGCCAATCTGGCCGCCGCTCCAGAACCGTCACCTCGTGGCCAGCGTTCAGCAAGCCCCACGCGGTGAAGAGCCCGGCGGGACCGCCGCCGATGATCGCGACCTTGTACCGCGTCTTGGGCGCGGCATTCGCCGACGGCTGGAGGCTGTCGAGCCAGGTCCGCGCGGGTTTGACACCGCTGAGACGCTTGTCGAGGGCGGCGGCGGCCGCGCGGTGCTGCTTGCGTGCTGCACGCTTGATCTGCTTCTGCTTGACCTGACGGGCCTGACGTGCCTTGTTGCTGATCCGCATGGGTCTATCCTCTCTGAATGGAGTGGGTGAATCGAGCCGACAGGGCGGCGATTCGCCGCAGTTCGCGCGCAGGACGCGAGACGTGCGTTGATTGTCGAAGATCGTTCGTCTGCCTTGTCCGACATCGGCGCGACACGAACGACACACTCGGCAGGCCACGGGCGTCGTCTCGCTCCGCGATGGCCATCAAAGAGAATCTGGCCAAAGGCGGAAGTTTTCTTGCACGCCATCGCCCCTTGGTGTAGAGTCTGCGTTCGTCCGCTGACAATCGTGCGTTTGGCGGCGGGAAGAGGGCCACCACGGAGGGTGCATCATGGGCGGATCGGCGAAAAAAGTTCTTCCTCAGCCAATCGTCGACGGGCTTGCTGAGTTGTTTCAAGATGAACTTTGGTGCAAGCCGGCTCATGAGACGTAGTTGGTTGCTACCGCCTGGGCAGATTTCCCATTGATTCTTCTGCATGCC
>JALOQT010000215.1 GCA_025453375.1 Phycisphaerales bacterium
TCAACTGCTCAGGAATCACCTCATGAAGCGCGGCATTCGCATCAAAGTTGGCGTCTTCGGCCTGGCGGTCTGCGCCCTGGGCATGCTCATCTGGGCCCGCCTGATGC
The DNA here is from genome assembly GCA_025453375.1 of Phycisphaerales bacterium. GTDB lineage: Bacteria > Planctomycetota > Phycisphaerae > Phycisphaerales > UBA1924 > JAJTGZ01. Next base: position 108 of record JALOQT010000215.1, read on the forward strand.
TCGTCGCCCGCCCGCCGCGCGTCGCGATGGCCGAGCCGACACCCGTGCAGATCGCCCCGAAGAATCTCCAGGCCCAACCCGCCATCAACCTTCACGATCCCGCACGGCCTGACAGCCTGACGCCCGAGCCAGCCAGTGGCTCGCCCGCCCTGCCGCCCGCGCAGCCGCGCTGATCGCGCCTCGGCCGCACCTGAAAGTCTCGTCGCGAATCCACCCGTTTGGCCCGAAAAGGCCCGTTGATGCGGCGTTTTCGCACTCACGCTGTTCCGGCGTGGTTATCCGACCGTGCAAACTTTGCGCGTCGGACTGTGCGATTCCGGAAATTGTCCGAGAAAAACACGTCAGTCAGCGCACTTGGCGAAAGTCACGCCCCGGACGGATCGACACATCTTCCAGTGTCGCTGCGGTTTGTGCCGCCGCGAAGAGGAGTTCCCGGGCCCTGCAAACTGCCCGGTTCACCTTCGGCCAGCCCAGACCGTCCAGCCCGTCTCGTTCACATCCGTTCACCGTCCGCCACACGTCACAGACCTCGATCTTTCTCACCGGAGCCTGCTATGAAGACCAAGACCTCGAACCTGTTCGTCCTGACCGCCTCGGTGCTGGCCTTCGCCGCCGGCTCGCTGAACTCGGTCGCCCTGGCCCAGAATAACGCCGTCGGCCTCTCCAAGGCCAGCAACCTGCGCCTCGCCTCGGCCAACACGACCGCCGAAGCCGAGAGCACGATGCTCGACGCAGACGGCCCGAAGGTCAAGGTCAGCGATCAGAACACTGTTGACCTGCACGTCAAGAACGAGGACCTCGCCAGCGTCCTGCAGATGCTCGGCAGCGAGGCCCGCAAGAACATCATCGTGACCAAGAACGTCAGCGGCAAGATCAGCGCCGACATCTACAGCGCTACCTTCACCGAGGCCCTCAACGCTCTGCTGCACCCAAACGGCTTTGCCTGGGTCGAGAAGGGCAACTTCATCTACGTCTACACCGTCGAAGAGCTCATCAAGATCGAAGAGACCCTCAAGAAGCGCGTCGCCAAGAAGATCACCCTGAGCTATCTCAACGCCGTCGACGCGGCTGAGTTTGTCAAGGGCATGCTCTCCAAGGGCGGCGAGATCAAGACCACCGCCAAGACCGAGGCCTTCAGCATTGGCGACAACGCCCCGGTCGGCAAGGATGACTTCGCCCTCGGCGCGGCCATCGTCGTGACGGACTTCGAGGAGAACATCGCCGCGATCGAGGCCCTGCTGTCCGAGCTGGACACCAAGCCCAAGCAGGTGCTCATCGAAAGCACCGTGCTGCAGACCAAGCTGACCGAGGCCAACGCCTTCGGCGTCGACGTCTCGATCCTCGATGACCTGAACTTCAGCGACTTCGCCGCCGTCACCGCCGGCCCGCGTGCCGTCGCCGATGCGATCGTCAACGGTGGCAGCACCGCGACCAGCGGCATCACTCCGGCGGACAACCGCGGCATCGCTGTCGGCAGCACGCCCGGCGGCACCGGTGGTCGCTCCTCCTTCAAGTTCGGCCTGATCTCCAGCAACATCGGTGTCTTCGTCCGCATGCTCGACGAAATCACCGACACGACCGTCCTGGCCAACCCGAAGATTCTGACGCTCAACCGTCAGCCCAGCCGCGTGCTGGTCGGCCGCCGCGTCGCCTACCTCAGCACCACCGCGACGGAAACCAGCAGCACGCAGACAGTCGAATACCTCGATACCGGTGTGCAGCTCTACGTCCGCCCGTTCGTCAGCAAGACCAACGACATCCGCATGGAAATCAAGCCGCAGGTGTCAACGGCGGACATCCGCGAACTCCGCGCCGCCACGGGCGTCGTGACCGTCCCGGACGAAGTGACGCAGGAAGTCGTGACCAACATCATCGTGCCCGACGGGCAGACCGTCGTGATTGGCGGTCTGTTCACCGAGACGACCGTCACCGGCCGCAGCCAGGTGCCGTGGATCGGCGACATTCCGATCATCGGCGCCGCCTTCCAGGGCAAGAACAACGCGCTGAACCGCGACGAGATCATCTTCCTGGTCACGCCGACGATCGTCAACGACAACACCCTGCTGGCCCAGGGCGAGCAGGCCACCGCGATGGGCGAGCGTCTGCGTGCCGGTGCACGTCAGAGCCTCCTGCCCTTCAGCCGCGACCGCATGACCAGCCAGCTCAACGTCGAGGCGGAGACCCACGCCCGCGCCGGCGAGTTTGACAAGGCCCTGTGGAAGATCAACCGCAGCCTCAGCATCAACCCGCAGCAGGAGTCGGCCTATCGCCTCCGCGACCGCATCCTCGGCCAGCGCGAGAACTGGCCGAGCAACTCGATGCTCGACGGCGTCGTCGGCGACAAGGTCCGCGACCGCATGCGTCAGGTCACGCCGCCGGCCGAGGCGCCGAAGTACAACCGCCCGTGGAACCATGCCGACCTGCCCATGCAGGGCTTTGAGAACAACAACCTCAACGCCATGATCCAGCCCGGCACCACCACCGGCGTGCAGACCTTCACCCAGCCGATCGACACGACGGTGCCGACGACCGACACCGCCCAGGCCGCGCCCGCTGGCGACCTGCAGTCTCTGCCCGGCTATCAGAACGTCGCCCCGCTGTTTGACGGCAGCACACTCCCGCTGGCCACGAACGCCCCGGTGTTCAACGGCCAGGTGCAGGGCACGGGCGTGCAACTGATCAGCCCCGCCCAGGGCGTGCAGCTGATCGCCTCAGGCACGATCGAGCCGCAGGCGAAGGTCCACACCGACCTGTCGGCCATCCTGGCCAACCTGCCGGCGACGAGCCCCAACGCCCCGGCGACTCAGCAGGCCCAGCCGTCGCAGCCGGTCATCACCAACGTCGATCCCGCCAGCCAGAACCCGTAATCGCACCCAAGGACGGTGAGGAAGGTCCCGGGGCCGAGTCGAATCTCGGCTCGGCCCCGGCCTCCTGACTCACCGGTTGTCCCGCACTTCGCATCGTGATTCCCGGCGTGAACTTTCCTCACCCCTTCCCACTCGTATCCGCGCCGGGTTGACCCACTCACCAGTCTCAGGAGGCCTCCCCATGAATCGCACGAACAAGTCGAATCGCACGAATCTCACACACTCACTGTCAGTTCTCGGTCTATCACTGGCCGTCCTCGCCGGCTGCCACGGCCAGGGCAAGTACACCGCCGCCGGCCGCCCCGGCGCCGAAGAGCGCATGAGCCAGCTCAAGAGCGGCGTCGAGTTCCAGACCGCCGAGCGTCAGTTCCTCTCAGGTGACCTGCCCAAGGCCCTGCGCACCATCGAGCGTTCACTGGCCATCAACCCGAAGGTCGCCAAGAGCCACGCCCTCCGCGGCCGCATCCTGATGGAACAGGCCAACTACGAGCCGGCTCGCGATGCCCTGCTGACCGCTGAGGAGCTCGACGCAAACCGCGCCGAGACGCAGTACTTCCTGGGCATCATCGCCGAGCGTACCAGCCAGTTCGCCGAGGCCCAGCAGCGCTACACCCGCGCCGCCCAGTTGGATTCCTCCGAGCCGCAGTACGTCATC
>JALOQT010000216.1 GCA_025453375.1 Phycisphaerales bacterium
CTCCCAACCCATGAACCCCATCCGCTACGAACTGCTCGGGCGCTCCACCACCACCCGCGCCCGGCGTGGCCGCGTCATCACGCCGCATGGCGCGTTTGACACGCCCGCCTTCATGCCCGTCGGCACCAAGGGCACCGTCAAAGGCGTCTGGCCGCACATGCTCGCCGGCACCGGCGCGCAAATCTGCCTCGGCAACACCTATCACCTCATGCTCCGCCCCGGTGGCCAGCTCGTCGCCAACCGTGGCGGTCTGCATCGCTTCATCAACTGGGATCGTCCGATCCTCACCGACAGCGGCGGCTATCAGGCCTACTCCATGGCCGACCTCAACACCATCACCGATGATGGCGTGACCTTCAAGTCGATCGTCGACGGCGCGATGATCCACATGACCCCCGAAGTCTCCATGCAGGTGCAGAACCAGCTCGGTGCTGACATCATCATGGCCTTCGACGATTGCCCGCCCAGCGCCGCCCCTCCCAGCGCCGCAACCGACGACGCCCAGGCCCCCGAGCAAGACGCCACCGACGACGCACGCCTCACCCGCGTCCTGAAGCGAGACAAAGTCCGCGGCCAAGGCTCATACCTCCAGCGTCTCCGCATCAGTAACGAGCGCACCGTCCGCTGGCTCCAGCGCTGCAAGGACGCACACGTCCGTCCGCATGATCAGGGCCTCTTCGGCATCGTCCAGGGCGGCACAGACCTCGACCAGCGAACCTGGTCCGCCAACGCCATCACCAACATCGACCTCCCCGGCTACGCCATCGGCGGCGTCGCCGTCGGCGAGACCTTTGACGCCATCGTCCGCGTCGTCAACCACACCTGCCCGCTGCTTCCGGAAGACAAGCCGCGGTATCTCATGGGCGTCGGCTATGAGCGAGACCTGCTCGCCGCGGTCAAGGCCGGCGTCGACATGTTTGACTGCGTCCTGCCCACGCGCAACGCCCGCAACGCCAACGCCTTCACCCCCGAGGGGCAGATTCGCCTGCGCAACGCCAAGTTCGCCGAGGACGACCGCCCCATCTGGCCTGGCTGTGACTGCGCCGCCTGCGCCGGCTGGCCCGACCCCACCCGCCCCGACACCCCGCCCCGCCCCTTCACCCGCGCTTACCTCCGCCACCTGATCATGGCCGACGAGATGTTCGGCGGCATGCTTATCAGCATCCACAACCTCCGCCACTTCCAACGCTTCATGGCCGACATCCGCGCCACCATCCTGACCGACGACTGGACCGCCCTCGAAGCCCGCTGGCCCGTTGCACGCCCCGCCTCAGCGGGCTGAAGTCATGTATCTGGGTACCCTTCTCTCCGAGAGGGGCCAAACGGCCGCTGATCCAGCCATGTCGATAGCCTCGGCGCCCATGCACCGTGCAACGCTCAGCCTCTACATCATCAAAGCCCACCTCTCACGCAGACTTCGGCGGCTCGCCGGTCTCATTGCTCGTCGCCTCGGCCTCCGCGTCATCCGCCTGCGCCTGGGCGATCGCCCGTTCATCAAACTGATCGCTCGCCAGCCGACGCCGCCCCTGATGCAGGCTCCCGCACGTCGGGCAGGCGATGCCCTGCGGCCCATCGGGCGTGCCCGACAGGTCCGTCCCGCACGCGTAGCACGTAGGCTTGTCCAGATTCGTCGCCACGCGCGACAGCGAGATCACCGCCGCCGCCGCCAGCCCGATCCCCACCGCCCACCCCAGCGCACGCAATCGCAACTTGCCCAGATAGCTGCGGCCGGTTTCAACCACTTGCGGGATCGATGGAATCTTGCCCATAACAGACAACTATATCGGCCCGCCGCCCCGTCTGCGTCAACCTGCCCACCCCCAAAAAACACAACCGCCCCGGGCTTTCAGGGCCGGGGCGGCGGTGGGGCATGCACATACGCCCGAAGAATCTTCACGCCATCATCACGCAGGCTGGCCCGACGCCTTCGCCCCGCGATTGCGGACAAACTTCTCAATCCCGATCACCGGCAGGATCACTGCACCAACCGCCACCGACAGCAGGATGTCCTTGGCACCCAGCGGCGCCGAGCCGAAGATCGTGTGCATCACCGGCAGATAGATGAACGCCGCCTGCAGCAGCAGCAACGCGCCGATCCCGTAATACACCGTCATGTTGCTGAACAGGCCGACGGCGAACATCGAGTCCTTCAGGCTGCGGCAGTTGAGCATGTAGAAAATCTGGAACATGATCACCGTCGTCACGCCCATCGTCTGCGCCTTGGCCAGTGCCACGTCCTTGGCCACCCCGGCCGCCAGCGCCGTCTGATACTCCCACATGAACAGACCGATGCACCCGGCCGCCATCAGGATCGCCGCGACAAACGTCCGCCCGATCACAAACCGGCTCAGCACCGGCGCGTTGGGGTCACGCGGCGGGCGACGCATCACCGTCGGCTCCTTGGCTTCAAACGCCAAGGGCAGCGCCAGCGCCACCGTCGCCACCAGGTTGATCCACAACAACTGCGTCGGCAGCATCGGCAGCAGCAGTTCCTTGCTCGCCTTGGCCACGCCGTCGATCATCTGCGTCACGTCCTGGAACGGGAAGAACGCCACCGCCGCCATCAGGATCAGCGCCAGGCCCAGGTTCGTGGGCAGCACAAACGCCAGGCTCTTGATCAGGTTGTCATACACCCGCCGGCCTTCCTCAACCGCCGCGGCGATGCTGGCAAAGTTGTCATCAGTCAGCACGATGCTGCTGGCCTCTTTGCTGACGCTCGTACCCGTGATGCCCATCGCCACGCCGATGTTCGCCTGCTTTAGCGCCGGCGCATCGTTGACCCCGTCGCCCGTCATCGCGACGACCTGCCCGCGCGCCTGCAGCGCCTTGACGAGCTTGAGCTTGTGCTCCGGTGCCACGCGGGCAAACACGTTGTTCCCCGCCACCGCATCGCGCATCTGCTCGTCGGTCATCTCCGCCAGTTGCGTGCCGGTGATCGCCTTGTCGCTGGCCTTGGCAATGTTGAGCTGACGCCCGATCGCCGCCGCCGTCAGCTTGTGATCGCCCGTGATCATCTTGACGGTGATCCCCGCCGCGTGGCACTTCTTGATCGCCTCGATCGCCTCGCTCCGGGGCGGGTCGATCATGCCCTGCAGGCCCAGCAGCGTCATGCCATCCTTCACATCCGGCATGTCCACATCGGTCTTGCCCGCCAGGTCCTTGCGGGCAAACGCCAGCACGCGCATCCCCGCGTTGGCCAGCCGCTCAACCTCCGCCAGCACCGCAGCGCTGTCAACATTGGCACACTTGCGGACGACCACCTCCGGCGCACCCTTGACAATCGCAAAGTTGCTGCCACCGCGGTCGTGCGTGTGCAGCGTCGCCATGAACTGGTTCTCGCTCTCAAAGGGAATTGCATCCAGCCGGCGCATCGCGTTGCGCGACGCATCGGTCTTGATCCCGAACTTCTCCGCCGCTGTCACCAGCGCGCCTTCCGTCGGGTCGCCGGTGATGGTCCACAGCCCGGCCTTGTCCCCTTCCGTCGCCTTCTGCAGCGTCGCGTCATTGCACACCAGCCCCGCCGTCAGCAGCGCCCGGACATCCTCCGGCATCTGCCCCGTCGCCACGCTCCGCCCGCCGACGCTCAGTTCGCCAACAGGCTCATACCCCACACCACTGACCACCGACG
>JALOQT010000217.1 GCA_025453375.1 Phycisphaerales bacterium
GCGATGGCAAACACCACCACCAGCAACACCAGCAGCACCGCCAAGATCAGACCCACGATCCACATCGCCGACAACGCCCCGGCCTCAGCCCGGTCGCTCAACGTGCCTTGACCCACCAGCAGTGCAATATCGCGCATCGCGTGCCCCTATCGCCATCGCCGCCCCCATCGGCGGCATCCGGCTCACGCGACATTAGGCCCAATCACCCACCAACGTCACCACACGCCCCACTCCCCACCGCCCAGCGTTAGCCCTCCGAGCGCCAAGCTCCGCCCAAACCCCGCGCTTCAGACTTCTTCAAGCCGCTGAGCACTTCGAGTTCAACCTGTCGTCCTCCGCGCCTCCGCGTCTCCGTGCGACAGGCTCCCACCGCCACCTCAGCGCAGCCGCTCAACCTTCATCCGCGTCGTGCTCACCGCCTCGCTCCCCGGCCGCCCCGGCTGCGCCTGTGCCACGCGCTGTTCCATCGTCATCGAGATCAGTTGCCCGCGCGCCGTGTCCCACGAATACGTCCCGCGCTGCGTCGCCCCGCTCAACTGCGCCGCCGCCTGCTGATCGGCAGACTTCGGATCAACCCGCCCCGCAAACGTCAGCTCCGCGACGCCCCGCCCCGCCGACTTGAGCGTGTGCTCCGTGACCATCTTCATCGCCCCCAGCGGCCCGACGGACAAGTCATTGACATGCGTCCACGACTGCCCAACTCGCGCCAGCCCCGTGAAGCCCGACTCAGCCGTACCAATCGGCCCAAAGATTGACCCACCCTGCTGCACGCCCGACGCCCCTCCACCGGCCCCGCCCATCGCCGACAGCAGCCCCGTCGCATCCAGTTCACTGCCGCCTGAGACGTTGGTAATCACGCCGCGCGAGTCGATCGTCATCGTCAGCGTCATGCCGACCATCTTCTGGAAGTGCTCATTGAGCATCGCCTTGGGGTCCAGATTCTGCAGGTTCCCCAGCGCCTCGCCCAGCGCATCGAGCGGGTCCTTACTGCCGCCCCCACCGCCGCCCGCAGGCTTCTTCGCCGGCGCAGGCTTGCTCGTCTTGCTGTCAAAGTCCACCTCAAGCGGCCCACCATCGAGCTTGATCTTCACCGCGTCATAGACCATGTCCACCGTCGCCTCGCCGCTGCTGCGATTGACCTCGCGCACGCGCAGCGAAAACTCGATCGTCTGATCATTCGTGATCGTCACCGTCTTCTTGCCATCCTTGATATCCGGCATCGCACTGCTGCTGTTCTGCGTCATCCGATACCGAATCACCTGCCCACGCTCCCACTTCGGCCGCAAATCCACCAACGCCGCCCCCGCCCCATCACGAGGCTTCTCCCCCGGCTCAGCACGCGCGCCACCGCTCCCCTGCGCCACCGCGCCACCCGCCAGCACCATCACCAGCGCGCAGCCCGCGACCATCCGAACCACCCCACCCATTCCACGACGATCACGCACGTTGTTCATAGCAAGTCCCCTTCGAGCACACGCCCCCCCCACCACGCTGAACCACCACACACACCGACGACGCCCGTCGGTTCGACACCAATATATCGACGGTTCCTCCCGCACCCTCCAAGCCCGAGAACAAACTGCCCTCCCAACCACAGCCCGATTCGTCGCCGTAACAGCAAATGGCGCAGCCGAATGCACCCTTCCATGACCCTATCGCGATCCGATTGGACTTCGATGGCTTCCGAGAGTCGTGGCGCCCTGTTACGATTGAAGGCCCCCCCGTTTCCATGGCTCGGAGCGATGGCCAGCCGGGTCAATAGCTGAACGCTGGCTCACGCCAAAGTCTGCGTCCTTGCATGCTCAAAACGCTCCTGCTCATACTGCATCGGCCCATCGATCGCCTCGCCGCGATGCTTGGCTACCGGCGCGACTGGTGGGTGGTCTTTCTCGCGCAACTTCCCATTTCGTGGCGCGAGTCTCGACGCGTTTCGCTTCGAACGTACAAGTACTTTGAGGAGCACATGGAGGAGTTCCTTCGCACGGAGCCCGGGCTGCCGACCTCACCGCGCGATCGTCGCCTCCTTGCTGAGCGACATCTCAGACTCCGGCACATCGAAACGCTCGTGGCGCCAGAGTTTGAGATCGGCCTGACGTCAGACGTTCCGCCCCAATATCCATACAGCTATGGCCACGACCGCCTGATTCTGCGATATCGAGTCACGCCTTCGCCCGGGGAACTCTCCGTCGAGTGGCATGGTGTCGTTCGTGAGTGGTCAGTCGACTCCGACGTCGTCAAGAGCCAAACTTTCCCCGCGGGACTCATCGAGGACGTACGCGCCACCTGGAACTCGATCCGCTCTGGTCGGCTGATTCGCGTGATGATTCATCAGGTCATGGCTTCCGACGGGTACGACTACGAACGCGGCGTACCCACGGAAACTCACACCATCTTCCTCCCACACGATCAAGTACACCTCTGGCGCAATCACTGGCCGGGTGATGATCGTTACGTTGTTGAGATCGTGTCCCAACAGTGGTCCAAACCTCCGACCAAGCACACCATCCGACCGTTCGCCGATGCGGTCATTCACTCCCATCGCGTGTATAGAGAAAGCCAGTTGGCCAAAGGAATGGCCTTCTAGAGCCCCTCACGCCGCCTTCAACTGACGCTTCACCTGAAAATACACCTTCAGCACATACACGCACAGGCTCACCACCAGCAGCGTGACCAGTGCAATCAGCGTGCTCCCGGCAATCAGCCCCGCCGTCTGGCTCTGGCTGAGCTGGTCAACCTGCGTCATCCCCAGAAACTCCTGGCTCTTCTTGGCCGTCCCCGGGCTGAGCCAGTGGACAAGTAAAACATCCCGCCAATGCCCGTAATCGGAAGGCCTGCAATCATGTGAAGTGCCGAGTGAAAAGTGCGAACCGAAGGAAACAGACACGCAAGAAGGGATCAAGGGACAGGGGACCAAGGGATCGAGAGGACGACGCATCGGTGGCCTCTGCCAGTGCCCGATGCCCAGTCCCCAGTCCCCGCTCAATGCCCCTTCTCAAACTTCGCCAACCGCTTGCCAACGACAAACTCGTTCCCAAACGCCTTGAGGACGAAGTAGAAGTTCACGAACCGCAACACGTAAAACGCCGGAATGCTCGCCAGCGCCCGCCGCACCTCGCCGCGGCGGCTCGCCTCCATCATCACCGGGATGATGATGCCCGGCAGATCCGCCAGATACAGCAGGATGAACAGCGGGTGCACGAAGATCGCCAGCAGCGGAATCGCCACGAAAAACGCCAGCGCCGCGATCGTCGCATCCCACAGCGCCGTCGCCACGATCATCCGCAAAAACGGCACGTTCCACAGCGTGCCCCAGTGCACCCGCAGGCACTGCACAAACCCCGCGCTCCAGCGCGTCAGCTGCTTGCGCAGAAAGTCAAAGTTGTGCGGCTCAATCGGATAGCACACCGCATCAGCCGCATACCGAACCTGCTTGCCATGCTCATAGAGCGTCCACGTCAGGTCCATGTCCTCACCGACCGTCCGGTGGCTCCACCCGCCCAGCTGCACCACATCACTCGTGCGATAAATCGCAAAGCACCCCGACGCAATCAGCGGCTTGCGGTAGTAGTCCTGAATCGGCTTGTAAAACGCAAAGGCGTACAAGTACTCGATGTACCGCCCACGCTCCCACAAGGTCCGCACATTTCGTGGCACCACAAACCCGCTCGCCGCCCCCGTCTTCTCATCCGCCATCGCCGGCAGCAGCTTCTCGATCGCATCATCCGCCAGCGTCGTATCGGCATCGATCGTCAGCACCAGTTCGCTGCGCACGAACGTGATGCCATAGTTCAGCGCCGTCGCCTTGGACCCCTGGTTCTTCTCCGGCCGCACGACCGTCGCCCCCAGCCGCCGCGCGATCTCCCCCGTGCGGTCCTTGCTGCAGTCATCGATGACGATGATCTCCACCGCCGCGACCGTCTGCCGCTGCACACTCCGCACCGTGTCGGCGATGGACGCCTCTTCGTTGTACGCCGGGATCAGCACCGTCACGCCCGCCACCAGCCGCCGCGACGCCTTCCCCCCCGCGCCCGCCTCACCCGGCACCTGCATAACCGCCGCACTCTCCGGCGCGGCTGTCACTGTCGCAGTTGTCCCAACGTCCTCAAGCAACCCCGTCATCGCTTCCAAATCCTTCCCGATGTCCCGCATCGCATCCCGCATCTCAGCCCAAACCCCATCGGCCCAAACCCCAACTCTCCACCACTTGTCCCCATCCAAGGCCCCCTGCTTTCGCCGTTCACCCCGACTGGATTCACAATCTGCTCGCACTCTGTTGGGAGCGCGTTCATATCCCATCACCTCAGTATTTCACCTGACAACTCCCCCACATTCGCCGCCACCCCCTGTCGATTGCCCGTCCATCATGCCGCCCCGGGCACATCGGTGTACGCTCGGCCATGCCGCACGCGCCAGCCGTCGCCCCCATCGCCGCCCCGGTCAAAGTCCGCCGTGCGCTCATCAGCGTCAGCGACAAGACCGGCATCGTCGAGTTCTGCCAGGCCCTGCACGCCCTGGGCGTCTCGATCATCTCGACCGGTGGCACCGCCGCCGCCCTGGCCAAGGCCAACATCCCCGTCACCCCCATCGAGCACATCACCGGCCTGCCCGAAATGATGGACGGCCGCGTCAAAACGCTGCACCCCGCCGTCCATGGCGGGTTGCTGGCCGTCCGCGACAACCCCGAGCATCTCGCCGCCCTCACCCAGCACCGCATCGAGCCGATCGATCTGGTCATCATCAACCTCTACCCCTTCACCCAGACCATCGCCAAGCCCGGCGTCTCCCGCGCCGAAGCGATCGAGAACATCGATATCGGCGGCCCCAGCATGGTCCGCTCGGCGGCGAAAAACCACGCATACGTCGCCGTCGTCACCAGCCCGGATCAATACGCCAGCGTCATCGCCGACCTGCGCACCAATGACGGCTGCACCACCCCCGCCCTCCGCGCCGAACTCGCCCAGGCCGCCTTCGCGATGACCGCCGCCTATGACAGCGCGATCGCCACCTACCTCTCTTCCAGCGACACTGCCCCCACCACCTTCCCCGACACGCTCACCCTCGCCTTCAGCAAAGCCCAAAGCCTCCGGTACGGCGAGAACCCGCACCAATCCGCCGCCGTCTATCGCCGCACTTCGCCCGTCGCCCCCACCGTCATCCCCGGGCCGACGACTCGCCAACTGCACGGCAAGGAACTCTCGTACAACAACCTCGCCGACGCCGCCGGCGCGCTGGAGTGCATCCGCACCCTGCAGGAAGCCGGCGCCGCCGCCCGAGGCCTCAGCGCCGTGGCGATCATCAAGCACGCCAACCCCTGCGGCGCCGCCGTCGCCCCCTCCGTCGCACGCGCCGTCGATCGCGCCATCGCCGGCGACCCCGTTGCCGCCTTCGGCGGCATCCTGGCCAGCAGCGACATCATCGACGCCCGCGCCGCCGAACGCCTCGCAGGAAAGGACACCTTCCTCGAAGTCGTCATCGCCCCGGACTACACCCCCGAAGCCCTGGACATCCTCCGCAGCAAGAGCGTCAACGTCCGCCTCCTGGCCGTCGGCCCGCTGGACTCACCGTCCGCCTCGTCAGAGCGACTCATGCTCCGCTCCATCCCCGGCGGCCTGCTCGTCCAGGAGCGAGACTTGCTCGCGCCCCATGCCGACACCTGGCAGCATGTCGCCGGCCCAAAGCCCACGCGCGAACTGCTGCTGACGGCCATGACCGTCGAATGCATGGTCCGCTGCATGGCCAGCAATGCCATCGCCATCGGCGGGATCGATGGCGACAGCGTCCGCCTCTTCGGTGGCGGCGTCGGCCAGGTCGATCGCGTCACCGCCTGCCAACTGGCCGTGCAAAAGGCCTCGCTCTTCGCCAAGGACCTGCTCACCACCGGCGGCACCTACACCGTCGCCGTCAGCGACGCCTTCTTCCCCTTCCCCGACGGGCCGCAGATCCTCATTGACGCCGGCGTCAAAGCCATCGTCCACCCCGGCGGCAGCAAGCGCGACAACGAAACCATCGACCTCTGCACCAAACACAACATCACCTGCCTGCTCACCGGCACCCGCCGCTTCAAGCACTGAGCGCCAGCACACTGGCCATCCCGAGCAGTTTCGTGTGCGTCAATGACACCTGCCACGACGCGATCCCGCGCGCCGTAGCCAGCTCAGCAGCGCGCCCCGTCACCACCAGTTCTGGTCGCCCGCTGGCGTGCGTCGCGATGCTGAAATCCTGCCACGTCACGCCATCGGCCAGGCCTGTGCCCAGCGCCTTCATCGCCGCTTCCTTGGCCGCGAACCGC
>JALOQT010000218.1 GCA_025453375.1 Phycisphaerales bacterium
TCCGTCGCTTCGTCGCTCCGTCGCTCCGTCGCTTCCCCCCTCAGCACCCAGCAAAATACTTACCCAAGAACACAATCACATCGTCCGCCGTCAGTTCGCCATCGCTAAATGGCCCCTGGTTCGGCCCGGCCACATCCGCCTCGATCTCCCCGCCGAAGAACCGGCCGAGGTACACGATGATGTCATCAGCCGTGAGTTGCCCATCCGGCGTCAGGTTCTGATTCGCGCCCGCCACGTCCGACGTCGTGCACTGCACCACACGCCGCAGGTTCCCGGGCGTGCCCTCCAGGATCAGCAGATCGTTATACCGACGGAACACCGTGTCCGTCACCGTGAACGCCGCATCACCCGCCGTGATCGGGAACGAGTGGAACGGCTGCAACTCCACGCGGAAGCGCCCGTTGCCCACCGGCGTCACATCGATCTCCAGGAACCCGTAGTGCTTGCCACCGGCAAGCAGCCGGTTGCCATCCCACAGTTCCGGCTCGCTCTGATCGCTCGTCCAGCGGCTGAACGGGTTGGGCACCCAGTTCTGCCCCTCGGGGTTGTTCGGATTGTTGCGCCACGTCACGATGTTCCCGTTGGCCGGGAAGCCCGCCGGGTCCTCCACGCCGCGCAGGCCGTCACCCGCGTTGCCCACGTCATACAGGTTCACGCCAAACCCGTCGTTGTTGCTGTCGATGAACGACCGCTCCGGCACCTCCGAGTGCCCGCACAGCACCATCGCCACGCCAAACTGCTCCGCCAGCGTGATGTACGGCCGCATCGCCTCGCCGCTCTGGTCGCTCGTCACGTTCGAGCCGTGAATCCCGCGCGACCACGGCGTGTGGTGCCACTGCATGATCACAATCCGCCCAGCCTCCTGCAACTCCGCCAACTGTGCCGAGACCCACTCAAACTGCGCCGTCCCCGGGTTGTAATCCGGCAGATCGCCAAACGTGTACGCATTGAGCCACGCGCGATTCGTATCGAGCACATTGGCATACGGCGCCGGCACGCCGCGCTCCAGCCGCGTCACACCCGCCGGCGGGTTCGCCGCCGACTGCTGATCGTTCGTGCTCATCGCGCCCACGGAGCAGATCGTCAGGATCGTCACCGGGCCGTAGTCCACGCGATGCACCAGATCCTGCCACGCCGGCTGCGGCGCCGCCGGCGCATCAAAGTACACACTGAACTGCTGGCGCGACCGCGTCACGAAATCATTGATCGTCGTCTGGTTGCTGCCGCCACCGAAAATGCAGTTGTTCCCGATCGCCGCGATGATGGGCGCAAACGACGCCGGATTGCCGTACTCGCCAGCATTGTGACGCCAGAACTCATCCCACCGGCGCTGCCCCTCGTTGCCGCCCGTGCCCTGCACGATGTCACCAGGCATCACGATCAAATCCGGCGTCCGCGCCTTGAGGTTCTCCAGGTTCGCGATGTACCCCGCCGTCTCCGTCATCACATACGCATCACGCCCCGGGCCCGTCCCCGCCGGGCGGCCCGTGCTCCCGGGCAACTGCGGCACCTGGCGTGACCACTCACGCTTGGTCGTCCGCCCGATGATCAGCGTCTCAGAATCCGACAACGCCGTGATCCGCACCGGCACCGCCGCCCCCGCCACCGGCGCCGTCTTGAACGTCCCGCTGAACGTGCTCACGCCCTGCGTCACCGTGTACGAATACACACTGCCCGCCTGCAAGCCCGTCAGCACCGCCTGATGCTTGTGCTTCGTGTTGTTCCCCGCCGCCATATCCGCCGGCCGCGGCGAGATCGACACCTCCGCCGGGAAATACGCCAGCACCGGCTGCAACTCCGGCGTGCTGTTCACCACCAGCGGGCTCGCCAGCCCCGGCCCCGTCACCGTGATCGTCCCCGCCACCGCGTCATTCGTAAACCAGTTCACCGTCATCCCCGTCGGCTGCGGGTTCTGCACATACGGCAGCACGCGAAACTGCGTCACATCCGTATTCGCCACCGCCACACCGCCCGCACCGCCCGCCAACACCGCCAGCATCATCGCACACGCTGCACGCTTCATGGTCAACTCCTTGGAAATGACCCAGCCGCCGGAAACACTGTGCAGGTGGGCACACCACCAGCCACTGGGGAAACGACACTAGAAGTCGCCCCCATTTCGGCGGATACAAATCGCGCCAAGGTTCTGCGAACGTTCCGTCAGCGCCCGATCAACGCCGCGCAAAGCCCAGCCCCACCCGCTCGCACACCACCCGTCTTCTTTGGCCATTTGGCCATTTGGTCATCTGCTTTCCCTACCATCCCCCATGCTCTGGCAACCGGCCCTCCCGGACGAGTACATCCAAGCCTCACCCGCCGACCTGCGCGATCGCATCACCGCTCGCCGCAAGCAGCTCGGCTCCAAACTCATCATCCTCGGCCACCACTACCAGACCGACGAAGTCATCCAGCACGCCGACTTCACGGGCGACAGCCTCAAGCTCAGCCAGCTCGCCGCCCAGCAGGTCGCCGCCAGCGGCGCCAAATACGTCATCTTCTGCGGCGTGCACTTCATGGCCGAATCGGCCGACATGCTCACCCCACCAGGCACCGCCGTCATCCTCCCGGATATGTCCGCCGGATGCTCCATGGCCGACATGGCCGACTACGACGAAGCCGTCCAAGCCTGGGACCTGCTGCACGCCAGCCTCACCAAACAAGGCTTCAAAGGCCGCGTCATCCCCATCACCTACATCAACTCCACCGCCGCCATCAAAGCCTTCGTCGGCCAGCGACACGGCGCCGTCTGCACCTCCAGCAACGCACGCTTCGTCCTGGAATGGGCCCTCCGCGGCGGCGACACGCCCCTGGCCAAAGGCGAAAAGGTCAAAGTCCTCTTCCTCCCCGATCAACACCTCGGCCGAAACACCGCCGCCAAACTCGGCCTCGACGTCACCACCCACACCGCCCTCTACGACCCCCGCCAGACCGCCAAAGGCGCACCCCTCGGCGGCATGACCCCCAAGGCCCTGCTCGACGCCACCGTCATCCTCTGGGCCGGTCACTGCTCCGTCCACAAACTCTTCAAGCCCGAACACATCCACGCCATCCGCGACGCCGAAAAGCACCTCCCTAAAGCCCAGCAAACTCGCGTCCTGGTCCACCCAGAGTGCGCCAAAGAAGTCGTCGACCTCGCCGACCTCGACGGCAGCACCGAGTTCATCATCAAAACCCTCCAGTCCGCCGAGCGCGGCAGTCGCTGGGCCATCGGCACCGAGGTCCACCTCGTCGCCCGCCTCGCCGCCGCCGTCGCCAAACAAGGCGTCACCGCCAGCATCCTCTCCGATTGCCAGTGCCTCTGCACCACGATGTACCGCATCGACCAGCCCCACCTCCTCTGGGTTCTGGACAATCTGGCCAAAGGCAAAGTCGTCAATCAAGTCACCGTCAACCCCCAGGCCCAGCAACTTGCCCTCCTGGCCCTCGATCGCATGCTGAAACTCAGCCTCCCGATCGAAAAACTCACCAAGCCTGCGACCTCCCCAGACCCCACCGAATCCCCCGTCGCCATCGGCCAGCAGGATTGATCCGCATCGTCAGCCCACGCACATGTTCGCCGCCATCCGCGGCTCATTCATCATCGCGCGCTGCCTGCCTGATCGTCACT
>JALOQT010000219.1 GCA_025453375.1 Phycisphaerales bacterium
CGCGGGCGGCGGTGGCGATGGTGCCCGGCGCGGGAAGCCGATCGGTCGCCGGCGCGTCAGCACGCGGCTGGGCGATGGCCAATGACGTGGACGTGAGTGAGAGCAGCGCGATGGTCGTGAGCATGGCGGGAGAATAGGGAGCGAGGCGGGGGGAGTGATGAGTGGCGAATGGCGAGTGACGAGTGGCGAGTGACGAGTGACGAGAAAGGCAGGGCAACAGCCGGGCAGGTTGAAAACCTGCCCCAAGCGGTACCTTCCCTTCGTCGCTCCGTCGCTCCGTCGCTTCTCTGCCCTCAGCCCTGACCCCTCGGCCCTGCTCAATACGCCAGCGTCTGCATCACCGCTTCGGCGATGCGCTTGGCGTCGGGCAGATAGTCCAGCTCGAGCTTGGCGTAGGGCATGATCGTGTCAAAGCCCGTGACGCGCTGGACCGGCGCCCGCAGGTGCAGGAAGCAGCGTTCCTGCACGAGGCAGGAGATTTCGCTGGCCATGCTGGCGGTGCGCGGCGCTTCGCAGACGACGACGCACTTGCCGGTCTTCTTGACGCTTTCGGCGATCAGGTCGATGTCCAGCGGGTGGATCGTCCGCAGGTCGATCAGTTCGACGCTGACATCCTCGGGCAACTGGTCCAGCGCGCCGAGGCACTGGAAGACGCACGCGCCCCAGGTGACGACGGTGATGTCTGAGCCTTCGCTGACGATCTTGCCCTTGCCGATCTCGATGGTGTACTCCTCTTCGGGCACCTCTTCCTTGTATGAGCGGTAGACACGCTTGGGCTCGAAGAAGATGACCGGGTCGGGGTCGCGGATGGCGGAGATCAGCAGGCCCTTGGCGTCATAGGGCGTCGCGGGGATGACGACCTTCAGGCCCGGGTTGTGGGCGTAGATCGCTTCGGGCGAGTCTGAGTGGAACTCGGGGGCGTGAATGCCGCCGCCCCACGGGACGCGGACGGTCAGCGGGACGGTGAAGGCCCCACGCGTGCGATTGCGGAATCGGGCGGCGTGGTTGACCAGTTGGTCATACGCCGGGCCGAGGAAGCCCTCGAACTGAATCTCCGGAATCGGCCGCATGCCGGCCAGGGCCAGGCCGATACTGCTGCCCATGATGCCCGACTCGGACAGCGGCGTGTCGACGACGCGCTCTGGGCCGTACTTCTTTTGAAGGCCATCGGTGACGCGGAAGACGCCGCCGTTGACGCCGACGTCTTCGCCGAGACACATGACGCGGCTGTCCTTGGCCATTTCCTGGTCAAGAGCGGTGGTGATGGCTTGAACGAGTGTCATCAGGGGCATCAGTGGTTCCTGAAAAGGGCCAAATGGCAGATCGGCGGAGGGCTCAATGGCGGGTTGAAGAGTTCGCGGTACGTGGGAGTTCAGGAGGTCAAGACGCCTTGCGGCGCGGTGGGGATGGAGGTTGCGAGCCGAACGGTCTGACCAGCAGACCGAGGCGATCAACAAGGGGCCGAATCTCACGAAGTTCGGCGTCATTGAGCGGAATCGCCAGCACATCGTGCGGCGAACTGGCGGCCGAGACGAGTCGCTGGTACCGCCCGCCTTTGGCCGTCAGCAGCGCGGCCACGAGCGGATCGATCGTCAGCAGCCACCGCTTGCCCGCCAATGCCGAGCGATAGCGATTGGTTACCGTCACCGCCCCACGCAGCGATGCGGGGCGCGGCAGGGCGGTGCTCCGCGACAACGCGCGGGTTCGACGGGCGGGTTTAGAACTGGCCTGCTTCATAGATTCGCTGTTCGGGCTTGGCGGCCTTGCGTGCGCTGATGATTCGGATCAGGTCTCGATCCACTTCGATATGGACGACAAACAGAACGCGGAGCTTGTCAGAGTGGCCGATGGCGATGGTTCGATCTTCGTCGTCGCTGTGCTGCGTGTCATGAGCCAGAAAGAGACGGGGGTCGGCAAAGATGGTGACGGCTTCCTCGAAGGTGACCTTGTGCTTCCGGCGGTTGCTCGCGGCCTTGGATGCATCCCAAATAAACCGGATTGGTGCAGGCTCAGGTTGCGACATGGCACGATGGGTCACGCACCGCGAGAGTCAACGCCTCAGTGCGACGCGGCGGAGCTGCCGCTGCGCAGCCCGCTCTGGCTCCCATCGAGCCCCAGGCTGTGCGTCGCCCACTGCTGGCGCTGCTCGCGGAGCATCTGGGGCATGTCGGCATACAGGCTGTCGAACATCTCCTCGCGCTTCGGCGCGGGCCAGGACAGGACCTGGTCGACGATCTGCTTGACGCTCGCCTCGGCACGTTCTTCCTCTGCTCGCTGGCGGCCGCTGTCCCACAGGCCCTTCTTCTCCAGGTACAGCCGGATGCGGATCATCGGGTCCTTGGCCTTCCAGGCCTCGACTTCGTTGCTGTCGCGATAGCGACGGGCGTCGTCGGCCGTCGTGTGGTCGGCCAGGCGATAGGTGATCGCTTCGATGAGCGTCACGCCGCCGCCGGCGCGGGCACGCTCGCGGGCGTCGTACACGGCTTTGTAGACCGCGAAAATGTCGTTACCATCAACCTGCATGACCTGCGCGCCATACGCCAGGCCCTTCTGGGCGATCGTCTCGCTGGCCATCTGGCTCTCACGCGGGACGCTGATGGCCCACTGGTTGTTCTGGCAGAAGAAGATCGCCGGCACGTTGAAGACCGTTGCGAAGTTCATCGCCTCGTGGAAGTCTCCCTCGCTGGTCGCACCGTCGCCGAAGAACGTGATCGCCACCTCGTCCTTTCGCTGCACCTTGGCCGCCCAGGCGATGCCCGTGGCGTGCAGCATCTGCGTGCCGATGGGCACGGCGATCGGCGTGACGCGCACGCCCGGCGGATACTGATTGCCACGCTCGTCACCCGCCCAGTGCAGGAGGATCAGCGCCATCGGCACGCCGTGCATGAACATCGCCGCGTTCTCGCGATAGCACGGGACGATCCAGTCGATCCCCTTGCGCATCGCAAAGCCGGCGCCCAGGGCGCAGGCCTCCTGGCCCTTGTTCTGCGGGTAGGTGTGCATGCGACCGGAGCGCTGCAGCTTGAAGGCGATCTCGTCGAGCTGGCGGCACTCGATCATCTGCACATACAGGTGCAGCAACTGCTCGTCAGTCAGCATGCCCGGGTCCCCCGGCCGCCCGATCGACGTGTCAAGGTTGCCTTGCTCGTCGAGGATCTGCAGATGCTCGATCTTGGCGGTATAGGCAGTGCGGATGGGCATGGCTGGTTCCCGGGAGAGGGGTGCGAGCGGTGGAGTAAGGGTGAGTATAGCGACAGCCCGCCGGAGTTGATGCGGCATTTTGGCGAGGGTCGTGCGAGCGGCCGGCTTGGCGCGCTGTCCAGCCATCCCCCGAACGCGGGGTAGTACGCCAGGGCCGCTCGCCCCGGTTGGGTTACGGGTTTCCCCTCGCCTGGGGTGGGATGTGACGCCAATGACGCGCGGGGGTGGTGCCAACTCCGCAGAAACGAACATTGTCGTCAAGCTGTCGAGCGCGCGCGTCGATGCCGCACCGTTCGTCCGTTTGCGCACTTCACGTTGAGACCCCATATGACGATTCGCACCAAACTCACGCTCTGTGTCTCGGGCATGTTCGCGTTGCTGCTGGCGACGGTCGGCA
>JALOQT010000220.1 GCA_025453375.1 Phycisphaerales bacterium
CTTGCTCTTGCGGGGCTTGAACTCCACCGCGTTTTCCGCAAGGGCCTTGTCGCCGAGGACCAGCCGCACCGGGATGCCGATCAGGTCGGCGTCCTTGAACTTCACGCCCGGGCGTTCGTCGCGGTCGTCGATCAGGACGTCGATGCCCGCGCGGCTGAGGTCGGCGGCGATCTGCGTGGCGATCGTGATGTGCTCGGGCTTGAGGGTCTGGATGATCACGTGATACGGCGCGATGCCCACGGGCCAGATGATGCCGTCGGCGTCGTGGTTCTGCTCGACGCTGGCGGCCATGGTGCGGCTGACGCCGATGCCATAGCAGCCCATGATGACCGACTGGCTCTGCTGCTGGGCGTTGAGAATCTTGAAGCCCATGGCGTCGGAGTATTTCGTGCCGAGCTTGAAGATGTGGCCGACTTCGATGCCGCGCCCGGCGATGAGTTTCTCGCCGGGTTTGCGGGGTGAGGGATCGCCGACCAGCGCGTTGCGCACGTCGGCGACCATCATGTATTTGTCCGTGCCGCGCAAGCCGCCGGTGCCATGGCCGCCGCCACCGATCGCCACGGCGTTGTGTGCGTCGGCATTGAGCGGATCAGTCCCCAGGTCACGCTGCCAGTTGAAGTGCTTGGTGTGATAGTCCTTCTTGTCGCCGCCGGTCATCCAGAACTTGCTCTTGCCAGTGGCGTCATCGAAGCCGATCGCCGCATCGCGGTCGACCAGCAGCAGCACGCCCTTCTTGGCCGAGCCGTCGGCGTTGCGGACGGCGCGCGGCGAGACAAAGCCAATCGCAAAGCCCATCGAAATCGCCTTGGCCGGGTCGGCCAGTTCGATCCCCGCCACGCCCGCGGCATCGCGGACCTTGCCCTCGTTGACGTCGTGATCGCCCCGGACCACCGCCAGGATGTACTCCTCGCCAAACTTGGCCAGGTCCTCCGGCGTGCTCTTGACCTTGAACAGCACGCTCTTGAGCATGTTCGCCGGCTTGACCTTCGTGAACTTCGCGACGTCCTCGATCCCCGGGCAGCCGGGCGTGTGGATGTCCTCCAGCGTGCCCGAAGGCTCGCCGACGAAGTAACCCTTGCTCGGCAGCGGGCGCGGGCCGATCTCGCACTTCTCGACGTTCGCGGCGTAGCCCGTCGCCGGGCACCTGAGGATCGTGTCCTCGCCGCTCTCGGCATTGACCATGAACTCGTGCGAAGCCGAGCCACCGATCGGGCCGGCCTCGGCTTCGACGGCGGTGAAGTCCAGGCCGCAGCGCGTAAAGACGTTGGTATACGCGGCGTACATCTTGTCATACGTCTCGCCCAGCCCGCCAGGGCCGTCGACGCTCGTGTGGAACGAGTACGCATCTTTCATGATGAACTCGCGGCAGCGCAGCAGGCCGGAGCGCGGGCGGGCCTCGTCGCGATACTTCGTCTGAATCTGATACAGATTCAGCGGCAGCTGCTTGTAGCTGGAGACTGAGCCTTTGACCAGTTCGGTGATGGGTTCCTCGTGCGTGGGGCCGAGGGCATAGGTGCCGCCCTTGCGGTCGGAGAGTTTGAAGAGCAGGTCGCCATAGTCCAGGTGGCGCTTGGTGCCGTCGTAGAGCTCGATGGGCAGCAGCGCGGGCAGGAGCAGTTCGCTCGCGCCGGCGGCATCCATCTCGGCGCGGACGATCGCCGAGACCTTCGTCAGCACGCGCCAGGCCAGGGGCAGATAGTCATAAATGCCCGCGCCGAGCTTGCGGATGTAGCCAGCGCGCGAGAGCAGAATGTGGCTCGGGCTTTCGGCATCCGTCGGCGCCTCACGCGTCGTGGGGATCAGCGTGGCGGACCAGCGATGCACGGTCCCGGCGTGGGGCTTGGCGAAGGTGCTGGGGGTCGATGCGGAGGCGGTAGACATAGGGCCGGAGGGTAGGGAGGAGAAGGTTGAAGGAGGAAGGACGAATGTGAACGGGGACGCGACTCCGAACGCGAACGCGTTGTTCTAGGGCCTTTGATATCCAGCATCTTCGTTGAAGACCGACACGGTGAAACCTCGTGCAACTTCCCGCTTCGCTTCACTCGTCACTCGCCTCTGACTCGCACCGGGCGGAGGGTGAAGCGGCCGCTGACGGCGGTGGCGTCGGGGATCGTCGTGCCGTCGGCGGCGCGGACGGTGCCGGTGCCTTTGAAATCGAGCGTCAGGGCCTCACCTTGGCCTTCGTGCTTGACCAGCGAAACGTCGACCACAAGTGTCTCGCCAGGGCGGACGAACCGGCCATACTTGATCGCGCGGGCCCCGGCGAGCATCAGGCGATCGGTGCCCGCAGCCTGCAGCGCGATCGGGCCACCCAGCACGCGGGCCGCGTGCACCATCGCCTCGATCATGAACACGCCAGGCAGCACGGGGAACTCCGGAAAGTGATCCTGGAGATACTCCTCAGCCGCGGAAACCTGCTTGATCGCCACCACGCGCGTGTCCGTCTGCTCGATGACGCGATCAAGGAGGGCAAAGTGCATGGGCGGAGGATAGGGGCAAAGGGCTGGCCTGCGGCCAGGAACTGGGGACGCGCTACTCACCACTCCCTCACCGCTCCCACGCGTCGATGTCGATCAGCAGGCGGCCGGGGGTGATATCCCACGGGAGCATCGGGCGCGGCCAGGCGACGCGTTGGCCGGTGCGGCCGTCGGTCGCCGTCCAGCCAAGGCGCAGCCAGCGGGAGGGCGTCGAGGGGGCGTCGATCGCCGGGCGGGTTTCGAGTTGCTCGGCGGGCAGGTCGATCGTCACGCTGAACTGCGCTGGTCCTTGATCGACGGTGATGGGGAATGCGGTGGGGCTGGCACCGGCGGCCGGCGTGCCGTCGGGGTTAAAGGGCTGCACGCGGCCATCGGCGAAGATGCGGAGGCGCTGCGTGCTGGTCGCGGCGCCGCGTGCCGCCGCGCTGGACTGGAACGTGACCTCGACCCAGCCCGTCGGCGCGAGGACCTGCAGGAGGATGCGTACGCGGTCGAGCTCGCGGTCATAGAGCACGCTGCCCCGGGCCAGCGTGCTGGCCAGCGCCGTGTTTCGCCGCAGGGTCGCGAGGGTCCAGTCCTCGATCGCCGGCGCCATCGTCAGGCCCGGCGGGCGGAGGGCGACACCAGCGATCAGCGCACTGAGCGGCTGCTGATGCGTGTCATCCCGCAGGGCCTCGGGGCTACTCGACACGGGCGGGGCAGACCAGCGGAGGATCGCGCTGCTCGGGGCCGGACTTGATGCAGCGCCGGCCGAGCGCGACGCGGCAGGCCCATCGGGGCTGAGCGTGACGCGGGTCACGGTTGCCGAGGCGGCGCGAAGTGGCCCGGAGGTCGGCTCGAAGCCGGGCATCGAAGGCTCGATTGCGCGGGGCGTGAGGTTCAGCAGGCCGATGGTCATGCCTCGGGCTGCCGCGCGGGCGTCGCGCGTCGGCGAGGGTGCATCGTCGATGATCCACGCGCGCAGCGTGGCGCCGCTGGGGTTGTCTGGCTCGGCAGATCGCCACGCCTCCGCCGCGGCGCGAATCGCCTGCGGCGACTGCGCGGGCATGATGGCCTCGACCAGCGCGCCGACTGACTCACTCTCGGCCCAGAGCGGCAAGCCCATCGTGGCTGGTTCGAC
>JALOQT010000007.1 GCA_025453375.1 Phycisphaerales bacterium
CTATGGCGGGCCGGTGCCGGTGACGACGGGTAATCCGAGTCATCTTGGCAATCCGGTCGGGCAGATCGGCAGTGACTTGATCCCGGAACTGATGAACGGGGTGGTGTTCTTCAATGGCACGCGATACTTCGTCGGGCCGATGGACCGGGCGATTTTGCGTGACTGCGGCGTGACGCCTCGGTGCCTGGCGGACATCGCCGGGGCGAATCAGCAGCAGGCGCCGGACACGCAGCTCTCTGCTGATGACATCATCGTCTACCTGTCGCGATACTTCGCGGCCAACCCGATGGCGGACATCGCCGGGGCGAACCAGAGTGCCGTACCCGACGGGCAGTTGACGGCCGATGACATCATCGTGTTTCTGGGGTGGTACTTCGCGGGGTGCTAGCGGCTTGGATTGGCGGCGGCGGGTGGGCGGGGTCGTTACAATGTTGATCGCATGAGGCTTCCGGCTGATCTTGTCAATCGACTGCGTCCGCTGCTGGCGGGCAAGGTTGTGTGCGTGACGGGCGGGGCGGGGTTCATCGGGGGGCATGTCGTCGATGCCTTGCTGGCGATGGAGGCGCGGGTGACGGTCATTGATGACCTGTCAAACTCCACGGCTGAACATCTGATGGAACTGATCGAGCTGGACCCGGGGCCGCTGCGGTTTGTGCATGCGTCGATCCTGGAAGATGCGGCGCTGGCCGAGGCGATGGCAGGGGCGGAGATTGTGTTTCATCTCGGAGCGGTGGGGTCAGTCCCGCTATCGGTGGAGTATCCGGAGCGGTCGTTTGCGGTCAACGCAGGGGGGACGCTGCGGGTGCTGCAGGCGGCGCGCAAGGCGAAGGTGCGGCGGGTGATTTACTCTGCCAGCAGTTCGGCGTATGGCGACGTGCCGACTGGGCCTGGGGGTGGTGGGCCTGGGGGCGGCGGGGCGGGGCTTGGCGCGCCAGGTGAAGAGGTGGTGGCGAAGGTTGAGTCGATGGTGCCTTCGCCGCTGTCGCCCTATGCCGCGAGCAAACTGGCGGGTGAACATGCCATGCGGGCGTGGGCCAAGAGCTATGGCCTCGAGACGGTGAGCCTGCGGTATTTCAACATCTTCGGGCCGCGGCAAGCGGCGGGGTCTGCGTATGCGGCGGCGGTGGCGGCATTCTGCCGGGCCGTGCTGGTGGGCGAGGCGCCGACGATCTATGGCGATGGTCGCCAATCGCGCGACTTCACGCCCGTGGCCAATGCGGTGGCGGCGAACCTGCTGGCGGCCACGACCACGCGCACGCTCAGCGGGCAGGTGGTCAACATCGGCACCGGGCAGCGGACGGATCTGCTGACGATGCTGGGGCTGATCGCGCACGCAGCGGGGCGGGGCGAGGTGGCGGCCCAGTTTCGCCCGGCACGCACGGGCGAGGTCAGGCACTCGCTGGCGGACATCGCCGCGGCGCGCGGGCTGCTGGACTATCAACCGATCGGGGACATCCGCAGCGCGGTGAGCGAGACGGTGGCGTGGTATCGCTCGACGCTGACGCCTGGCGGGGGCAGCGGCAGTGCGAGCGCGGGCGGAGGTGCGTTGTGATCCGCCATGGGCTTGATGGGTTGTGGGGCGTGTATGAACTGCTGCGGCTGGCGGTGATTACGCGGTTCAACTTCAAGGGTGAATACTGGCAGTGGCGGATGCACACGGCCTATGGCCGCGGCTATCCGGCGACGCGCTGGGCGCTGTGGAAGGCGACGTTGGAGTACGGCGTGTGGGTGCACCGGATGCGTCGGGGGTGAGGGGGGCGGGGGAGGCGTCAGGCTTCAGAGGTGGGATGGAGCGGGCGGTTGATTTTTGGTTTTTGGAGGGTGGTTGAAGTGGTGGACTTAGGGGGTGGATTGGGCGGTTTTTGATGCCGTTCACGGGAGTTGACAGCACGATCGAACTTGTGGGTTTGTGGGTGATGATCGGTTGATAAGCCGGGGCGGAGGGGCGATACTCCGCGACTGGTCTCGGTGCGTTTGTGCGTGTGGAACACGTGCAGGCGCGAGGTGCCAGGTGCGTTGGGGGGGCGGGCGGATGTGCAGTGGGCTGGGATGCGACAGGAGGTTGCGGAAACATGCGGCTGGCCAAACTCACACTGACGGGCTTTAAGAGCTTTGCCGACAAGACGGAGTTCACGTTTGACGAACCGATCACGGGCGTGGTCGGGCCGAACGGTTGCGGCAAGAGCAATGTCGTCGACGCGATCAAGTGGGTGCTTGGCGAACGGTCGAGCAAGGCGCTGCGCGGGACGGAGATGCTGGATGTGATCTTCGCCGGCTCGGCGGCGCGCAAGCCGCTGGGGATGGCCAGCGTGGTGCTGACGTTTGAGAATCCTGTTGTTGGAGAGGGACTGGGGACTGCGGATCGGCCATTGGCCCAGGTGGGGGCGGTCGAAGGTTCGAGTGATGCTGGCGATGTTCAGTCGGTGGTGGCCAGTGCGCCGGTTGCCGATGCGCCGCCGGAGCGGGATCCACATTCTGCGCTGGATTTTTCGGTGCGTGGGAAGCGGGCGCTGCCGCTGGATGCGGATGTGGTGGATGTTGAGCGGCGGCTGTATCGCGATGGCAGCAGTGAGTATCTGCTCAACGGGCGCAAGGCGCGGCTGAAGGACATTCGCGATCTGTTTCTGGATACGGGCGTCGGGGCCGATGCGTATTCGATCATCGAGCAGGGGAAGGTCGATGCGATGCTGCTGGCCAACCCGATGGAGCGGCGCACGGTCTTTGAAGAGGCGGCGGGTGTGGCGAAGTATCGCCAGCGGCGCGCTGAGGCGCAGCGGAAGCTCGAACGCACCGAGGCGAATCTGGCGATCGCGCGCGAACAACTGGACAGCACGGAGCGGCGGCTGAGGCTGGTCAAGGGGCAGGCGGCCAAGGCGCGTCAGTTTCAGATGCTCGACAGTGAGCTCAAGAGCCTGCGGGTGTGCCTGAGCCTTGATGCGTTTGATGATCTGCATCAGCGGCTCAATGGTTTGACGAGCCGGCTGCAGGACCTCGGCGCCCAGCGGGACGAGACGGCGGCGGAACTGGCGCAGGCCGAGGGGGCCAAGCAGGAGGCGGAGCTTGCGCGGGGCGATGTGGCCGAGCAGCATCGGCGAGCGGAGAAGGATCTGGGCGAGGCTCGCTATGCGATGCAGAGTGCCGACCAGCGGGCACGCCAGGCGCAGACGAGCGCCGAGGCGACGCGCCAGCAGATCACGCAGGATGGCCTTCGGCTGGCGAGCCTGCTCACGCAGATCGCGCAACTGGAAACTTCTGAACGCGAGGCGGCCGAGCAGATCGCGGCGCTGTCCGAGCAACTGGCGGAGGCGGAGCGGTCTTTGGAATCGCTCGGGCGGCAGCGGTCGGAAGTGCTTGATGCCGTGTCGGGCCAGCGCGGGGAACTGAGCCAGTTGCGGGCGGTGCTGAGCGGGATTGACCGCGAGCGGGCGGGCGTGTTGGCGTCGATCGAGCAGGATGTTCGCCGGGCGGCGGTGGTCAACGAGCAACTGACGCGCTTGAACAACAAGGCCCAGGCCAACGAGGCCGAGGCGGTGCGCGTCGGCACGGCGCGGGACTCGCTCAGCGGCGGGATCGAGCAGCGCCGGGCCGAGGTGAGCACGCTGGAGCAGCGGCACACGGAGCTGGAGTCGCGCAGCAAGGACCTTGCGGGCGATCGGCGTGCGCAGGCGGAGCGGCTGGCGGGGCTGGAGCAGACGCTGGCTCGCGTTGAAAGCCGCCATGCAACGCTGGCGGAAATGGTCGAGGCGCGGGTGGGGTTGTCTGATGCGGTCAAAGGTGTGCTGGAGGCGCGGGACAGCGGGCGCGGGTTTGCCTCGGCGATGGGCGTGCTGGCCGACCTGATCGACACGCAGCGCGAGCACGCAGCGACGGTCGAAGCCTCGCTGGGTGCGGCGTTGCAGGCGGTGGTGGTCGAGAGCCTGACGCATCTGCCGGGGGCGGCGGAACTGAGCGGGTTGAGCGGGCGGG
Source organism: Phycisphaerales bacterium (assembly GCA_025453375.1). GTDB lineage: Bacteria > Planctomycetota > Phycisphaerae > Phycisphaerales > UBA1924 > JAJTGZ01. The sequence continues at coordinate 3,967 of JALOQT010000007.1, forward strand.
TGAGCTTTGTTCCGCTGCAGAGTGTGTCCGGAACGGCGGTTGCGGCGGGCACGGATGCAGCGGGCGGTGGTGAGGATGTTCGTGAGTTTGTGCCGGGCGTGACGGCGGTGCGCGGGATGGTGCGGGTGCGTGGTGAGGCTGGCGGCGTCGGGGCGCTGCTGGATCGGCTGCTGGGCGGGACGTATCTGGTGCGCGATCTGGAAGCGGCGCTGATGCTGCGGGCGGCGGGGGTCTTGCGTGCGCCGGAGGGCAGCATGCTGCGCCTGGTGACGCAGGATGGCAGCGTGCTGGAGGCCGACGGGCGCGTGGTGGTCGGGCCGGTGGCGACGAGCGAAGTCGGCGGCATGTTGCAACGCCGAACGGAACTGGCGCAGCTCGCCTGCGAACTGGAGACCCTCGAAGCGAGCGTGACGCGCGAGCGCGAGGCGGTCAAGGCGCTGGATGCGGATGTTGCGAGCATCGGGCAGGAACTGGCGCGGGTGCGGCAGGCGCTGGTCGAGCAGCGGCGGCATCTGGCCCAGGAAGAAAGCCGCCTGGAGCAACTGACGCGCGAGGGCGAGCGGCTGGCACGCGAGCGCAGCGTGCTGGGTGATGAGATCGGCCAGTTGCAGGAGCGGACCAGCGGGCTGGAAGTCGAGCGGCTGGCGCTGGTCAGCAAGGCCGAGAGCCTGCTTGCGTTGCTGACGGAAAAGTCCACGGGCACGGCGGCGCTGGAATCGGCCCTGGTGGCCAGCCAGCAGCAGGCCGAGGCGATTGGCGAGCAGATGACTGCGGCGCGCGTCAGCGCCGGGCGGCTGGGCGAGCAGCTCAGCGGGCTGCGGCGCGAGCGTCAGCGGTTTGAGCATCAACTGACTGACTCGCAGCGTCAGCATGCGAACCTGACGGACGCCTCAGCGGCGCGGCAGGGGAGCCTGGCGAGCCTGGAGGCGGGGATCGTCAGTGCGCGCAGCGAGGCGGAGGCGTGCCGGGCGAAGACTGATGAGTTGTCGGCGCTGGTGACTGACTGCGCAAGCCGCGCGGCGCACGCAGCGGGCGAAGTGACGCGTCTGGCGGAGGTCGTGCTGCGTGTCCGCGAGAAGAACGAGCATTTGCAGCGTGATTGGCACGCGCTGGAAGTGGCCAAGCGTGAGTGCGAAACGCGTCGCGAAGGCCTGATGGAGCGAGCCAGCGAGGATCTGCGGATCGACCTGCCGCGGCTGCATGCGGAGTATGTCGAAATGCTCGCGGCGCCCATGGACATCACGCTGAACAACGGGATGGCGGAGGTGACCGAGCCGCTGGTGATCACGCGGATCGACAGCGACGAGGGGCGCAAGCAGGTCAGCGAGTTGCAGAAGGCGATCAAGAGCCTGGGCAACGTCAACCTTGATGCGATCGAGGAAGAGGGCACACTGGCGGGCAAGAACGAGCAGTTGGCCGCGCAGGTGCGCGATCTGGATGATGCGCAGAAGCAGCTGCGTGAACTGATCACGCAGTTGGATGATGCGAGCCGCACGCGGTTCAAGGAGACGTTTGAACTGATTCAGCGTCACTTTGCCGGCGAGGATGGGATGTTCCGCAAGCTCTTTGGCGGCGGCAAGGCGGAGGTTCGCCTGATGCCCTTGGTCAAGGACGGGCAGGAGACGGGCGAGATTGACTGGCTGGAGAGCGGGATTGAGATCATCGCCAAGCCGCCGGGCAAGGAGCCGCGGAGCATCAGCCAGCTTTCGGGCGGCGAGAAGAGCATGACGGCGGTGGCGCTGCTGATGAGCATCTTCCGCAGCAAGCCGTCGTGCTTCTGCGTGCTGGACGAAGTGGATGCGGCATTGGATGATGCGAACGTGGACCGGTTCTGCCGGGTGGTGGAGCAGTTCACGGATCGGTCGCACTTCATCGTCATCACGCACCACAAGCGAACGATGCACTCGGCGCATCAGCTCTATGGCGTGACGATGCAGGAACGCGGCGTCTCGAAGCGGGTGGCGGTCAAGATCGACCAGGTCGGCAGTGACGGCCGGATCAAGACCGACGCGAAGCCCGAGGCTCGCACGGAGGCCAAGGCCGTCGACGCGGCGGAGGTCGCACCGAGCGGGGATGGCGCGCTGGCCCGCGGGCTGGCGGGGATGATCGCCGAGTCTCGCGGCCCGGTTGAGCGGGCGTGAGTCTGGTGACGGTCGCGTTCGGCCACGCTCGGCGGCGCTGAGCGGCGTCAGCATCCGGCGAAGTAGAGACCGAGGAAGACGATGATGTCGTCGGCGGTCAGGATGCCATCGGGTGCGGGGCCCTGATTCGGCCCGGCGAAGTCGGCACGCAGGTCATTGGCGAAGTACCAGCCGAGGAAGACGATGATGTCGTCAGCGGTGAGCTGAGCGTCGGCGCCGACGGCCTGGTTTGGGCCGGCGACATCGGCGCGATTGCAGCCAAGGCCGGGCGTTTGGGCCTCGTAGGCTCCGCGGTCGACGAAGCCGGGCGGGCCTGATGTGGCGAAGCCGACGTTGGCGTAGACCGGGTCATCGACGATGCGCGGGTTGCCGTCGAGATCGGTGGTGCCGACGACCCTCGCGTTCCAACCGTTGTCGCGCGCGGCGCTGACCGAGCCGAGGCGATAGTTGTCGTCAAGATTGCCGGCGATGTTGTCGGCGCCGTCGATGTCGATAAATCGCGGATCGCGGCCGAGCAATGCGGCGGTTCCGATGTTCGGCAAGGCACTCGGCCAGCCCTCGACGATTGAGTCAAACATCGTCGCCGGGGATGTTGAGCGGACCTGAGACGCAAGCAGATCGGGCTCGCTGGCGGCCCGGTTGCCCCAGAAGATGCTGTTGTTGACCGTCACGCTCGGGGTTGTCAGGCCGACGGTTGAGATGTTCAGGCCGCGCGAGGCGTTGTGGGCGATCGTGCAGTTGTTCAGCGTGATGTCGATGGTGGAGATGTTGACGGCCGCTGCAGCTGCGGTGTTGCCGGCTACGAGGCTGTTGCTGACGGTTCCGTCGGCCGCTCGAAGCCAAAGAGTCGAGGCAGGGAATGTGGCAGGCGCGTTGTTGCCGAGGAATCGGCAGCGGTTGATGGTCACCGAACCGGCGGGGGTCACGTCGCCATTGTCAACGTACACCGCGGTGCGGCGGTGGCGAGTGAAGTCTGACCCTTGGATGTTCAGCAGGCCTGCGAAGGTCGCGACACCGCCGGAGTTGTCGTCGAACCGGCACGAGCGAATCTCTATCGACGCGGACACGGTGAAGACGGCTGCTGCCGCCGAAGCGGTGGACTCCTGGCGGACGAATGTCACGCCGTCCACGATCGCTGAACCGAGGGCGGGATTGTTGAACACGGCCAGTAATGTCTCGCTGTTGTCCGAGAGCGCAGGCGTGCCGATCTCGCCGGAGATGATCGTCGCGTTGGTCGGGCTGGTGGCCGTGGCGGGGTTGATGGGCGGGCGCTCGGCGAGCGTGGCTTCGGTGCCGACAAATCCGCCGATGATCGAGAGCCCGCTGCGGGCGACGACGAACGCCGCCTCGCGATCGCCGGCGGTGAAAGGTGCGATGTCAGGCGTGTACGTGCCGCGCTGCATCCAGATTTCGGTGACGCTTGGCGTGTTGGCGGCGATGAGCAGGGCGTGGTGAAGATTCTGCAGCGCCGAGTTCCACGAGAGACCGTCGCTCAAGAACGGTGGCGGCGAGCTGGGGGCCTTGACGTAGAGGCGTGTCGGATTGCGCGGGACGATCTGGATGCCGTTGACGCTGCCAAAGCCCGAAGGGTGCACGACTGCGGCGACGGCCACGCCGCTGGCGACAAGATCCGGCGCGAAGGTCCCGGGGCGTGGTTGCACGGTCGGGAGCACGACCACTGGATATCGCCGGAAAGTGATGCCGTCGATCATGGAGAACGGATTACCCAGCCCGCCGCCGCCGACTGACGAAACAATCTCGGTCGATCCATACCAGACGATCTGCGTCAGCGCGGTGCTGCCCGGGTCGATCGCGTAGACGACAACGTCATAGATGCCTGTGCCCAGGCCACTGAAGACCATGCGCACGCCGAGGTTGGGCGTGTTAGTCACGTCGATGCCGTCGGCGAGAAGCAGCGCGTCGTTGCCGGTCAGGACTGGCGCGCCGATGTTGAAGGCGTTGCCAACAAAGCCGTTGATTGGTGTGAATGTCAGCGTCGGACCGTCGGCAGTGTTGCTGAGGTTGCGGAGCACGCGCGAGCCGGTGTACGGCGAGTTGACCGCGTTCCAGAACCCAGGCTGGCCAACGCCGCCGCCGTAGGTGCTTGCAGGCGCGCCGGCGCCGGCACCGCCGGTGGTGTTGAAGTCGATGTTGTAGCCAGCGCGGAGTGGCGTGGGCTGACCGGCGAGCGTCGAGGTCGCCAAGACGAGCACGCCGCACGCCGCGGTGAGTGCATGGGCAAGGCTGACGCCCGAGCACGGGAACGGTCGACGCGAGGCGGTCGTGATATCCATACTGAGAAGATACCCGAAACCCGCGTGCACGCCACCTGCAGTGACCCTATCACGATACGAACCTGCCACCAAAGACAACACGCCCGGCATCGGCCGGGCGTGTCGGGTGCACTGATGTAAGCCGGACGCGAGGTGTCTTTCAGCACCCGGTGAAGTAGCGGCCCAGGAAGACGATGATGTCGTCGGCCGTGCGCTGGCCGTCGGGCGTCGTGCTCTGGTTGGCCCCGGCGATGTCGGCTCGCGCGTCGTCGGCGAAGAACCAGCCCAGGAAGACGATGATGTCGTCGGCGGTCAACTGCCCGTCAGCACCGACGCTCTGGTTGGGGCCGGCGACATCGCTGGGGGTGCAGGCCAGTGTCAGCGTCGCGGCGCGGCTGTCACCCTGGCCGCAGGGGTTGCTCACGCGGAAGGTGTAGTTGCCGGCGTCGGCGGGCTGCAGATTGCTGATCGTCAGCCAGCGCGTGGCGGTGCCGAGGAGTGTTGAGCCAGCCGGCGTGACGCCATCGGCGAGTTCCTGACCGTTGCGGAACCAGCGGAAGGTGAGGTTGTCGTAGCCTGTGGCGGACTCGGCACGGAGATCAATACTGCCGCCGAGTTGGCCGACGGTGGACCTGGGCGACTGGGCCACCCACGGCGCACCATTGGGGCTCCAACGCGCGTAGTTGCGCGACAGCTGTCCGTTGATCGTTAGGAAGTTCCCGATGAGCATGCGCTCGGGGCCGAGGTTGGTCGAGGACCAGACAATCCCAGTGTCGCTGGGCGAGCTGGCAAGGATGTCGGTCCACTGTGTGCCCGTCCATGTGGCCATGCGCGGGCTGGCGGCGGCTTCGCCCGCGAATCCAAAGCGGCCGTGCACGCGGAGGCCATCGGGGGTCGGCTCAAGCGATCCAACGGCCCCGCCAGGTTGAGCATCGGGCAGGAATGGGACGGCGAGCGGCTGCCAGTCACCATCGCGGAACACCGCGATGTAAGTGATGGGATCGCCGCCGATCTGGGTGAAGCTCCCGGCGACGTAGAGCTCGCCCCGCCAGGCCTTCAGGTCAAAGATGAAACCTCCGGTCAGTCGCTTGCCGAGCGGCGACCAATTGGCACCATCCCAAACTCGAAGCGTGTTGCCACTCGAAATGGCATAGAGCCTGTCGTTGAGTACAGCCAGCCTGCTGTCAGCGGGCAACGCGCCCATCGCCCGCCACGTTGAACCGTTCCAGCGCGCGATGTTGGAGACAGGCTGACCGCCCGCGAGGCCAAAGGTCCCGCTCACAACCAGATCACCATTGAAGCGGAAAATGCTCACCGGTCCGAAAGTTGTGGCACTGCCGCGGGCGAGGCCCTGGCCCAACGGCTGCCAGGCCTGCCCATCCCACGAAGCGACGCCATTGATGGCTACATCCTCTGTCTGTGTGTTACTGGTCGTAATGAAGAGTGACTGCCCTTCGCGATAGAGCGCGTTGACGGTTCCGTAGGTTGTCTGATTTCCAACCGTCATCTCCGAGCCAATAGCACTCCATTCATAGCCATCAAAGGTACCGATCTGAAAGGAGCGAATGCCCTGGGGGCCACGGAAGCTCAAGCCACCAACTAAGCTATTGGACACGCTGAAGCCGGCGACGATCGCTCGCTGGCCGTCGGTGACGGCGCGCGTCCATTGGCCGACGCTACCAGAAGACGGGGGCCCCGACGTGACTTCACGCCTCAGTGTCCTGCCGTCGGGCACACGGACGGTCGTCGCGGTGAACACGGATGATGGATCCACATAGACGATCTCGCCTTGATGCACACCAATCGGGATTCCGGGCAGCGCTTCTGGTGTGCCAACGTTCACCCATGTATCACCCTCAAGCCGTTGCAGACGGCTGGGAGTTATGACCGTCGAGCTGCTGTGGCGATACGTCTCGCCTTCGACGTTCACCGGCTGCAACGGCGACTCGACTCGCCATGAGAGTCCATTCCACGAGGATACGTGCGTGGTAAGGACCGGATTGTTTCGAACAAAGAGACGGGACTCACTGGGCACCAGTTCCCACCCATCGAAAAACACATTACTTGGTTGGTCAATCGCGACGATCGAACCCACCGACCCCGCCTGGCCAGCGACCACCCGCGCCAGCGACGCTCGGCGAGTGACTGGCGAGGTGCCTGGAGGGTTGACCAAAGTCCAGACGCCACCAACGTAAACCTCGTTGTTCCAGCGGGCGAGAGAGAGCACGCGGTTGCCGGTCGTGTTGGGGGCCAATTGGGCGATGCTGTTGGCCAGTTCGACGATGCTCGTTCCATCCCATGACAGCACCCGAGGGATGGCGAGATCGCTCGGGCCGATGTCGGCCAGCAGCAGGCGATCTCCATCGGAAGTCATCGCCGTGATGGTCTGACCGGTAGTCAGGATCGTCTCCCAGGTCGTGCCGTTGAATCGTCGAACGCCCTCGCCGGGCTGCGCGCCCGCGACGAGCAGTTCACCGCGATGAACCACCATCGGGATGCGTGGTAACTGTGTTGAAGTGGCGGAAACCGGTGCAGGCAGTGGAAGCCAGCGCTCGCCATCCCACGCAAACAACACATACCGATCATCGATCACCACCAGCCACGGCTTCTGAGGCCCCGCGCGTCCGTCCGGATCCCAGTCGACCGCTCGGAATCGAACGACTTGATTGGACACAGCGGACCAAGGAATCCGCCGAGAATCCTGCCCGGGCCCGAACACCCACCGTCCGCCGCAGTTGGGCGTGCCCGGGCCTTCGCCGGCCATGGCGGCGACTGACGACCCGGCCGCGGCGACGAGGCCGATGGCCAGCGTGCGAACCAGACTGCGAAGCCCATCTCGCCAGCTTTGACCGATTGCCCTGCGCATCTCACGTCCCTTCATCACAGGTTTGAGCACCATTCCAGACCACACATCACGTAGCGCTACGCCCCAGACGCCAACCTTGCAGTCTGGTGGAGGAGCCACACCGACACTTCCCACCTCCTAATCGCGGGAGGGAGCGCCGGTGTGACAGCATTCCTGAAACTTCATGCGGCTTGTCGATCGCCACGAACGACCTCGGGAGAACACCCGGGCGATATTGGCCCTTGGCCGTTGAACGCGGCGGGGAATGACCTTGACCCAAGCGCGTCCGTGCAACGAAAAACGCCCCGTGCATCGCACGGAGCGTTGGTCATGCATCGACGATCAGGACATCACTCAGCACCCGGCGAAGTAGCGGCCCAGGAAGACGATGATGTCGTCAGCCGTGCGCTGGCCGTCGGGCGTCGTGCTCTGGTTGGCCCCGGCGATGTCCGCTCGCGCGTCGTCGGCGAAGTACCAGCCCAGGAAGACGATGATGTCGTCGGCGGTCAACTGCCCGTCAGCACCGATGCTCTGGTTGGGGCCGGCGACGTCGCTGGGCGTGCACTGCGGGCGGGTGGCCAGGTCGTTGATCAGGACGAACTGGGTTGGGCCCGTCGGCGTGAGCGTCGCGGTGGTCAGCAGTGTGCGGCCATCGCCGGAAAGGTCGATGACGGACTTGAAGTCGGTCGTGCCGACGTTGACGGCTTGCGCCGTCAGGACACCGGAGAGCAGGCGCACGCCGTCGGTCGGGTTCCAGATCATCGCGCGATCGACATCGACCTGCACGAACTGGCCGGGCATCGGGCCGGGGATGGTCTCGCGGAAGACGAGCTTGCCGCCGAGGACGGCGCCGTCTTCGTTGATCGCCAGGCCGCTGATCGATTGCGAACCGGGCAGGGTCGTGATGAGCTGCGGGTTGGCCCCGGCGGCGGTTGACCAGCGGAACATGCCGCTGGTCGGCGTGCCGAAGATGTCACTGCCGCTGAGATTGCCGACGAGCAACGCCCCATCGCCAGAGACGCCCGTGACGGACGAATCAGTGAAGAAGATCGAAGGCCCGAGCTTGGTCAGGCGATCAATGCGGCTGCCGACCCACAGCGCGCCGGCGGGGGCCGAGTTGAGCGGCGCAGCGCCGCCAGCGATCACACTGCCCGAGTTGCTGACGGCGCTGGCGAACGCGGTGGGCAGGCCATTGGGCGCATCGAGCGCCGTCACGACGCCAGCCGCCGTCCACTTGGCCGCACGCGGGCGATTGGGCTGACCGCTGAAGGCATATCGGCCGACGACGGTCTGGCCATCGGCGCTGAGGGCGGCGCCCTCTGGGTTGATGCTGAACATTGGTGCCTGGAGGGCAGTGCTGGTGCCGGCGTCGGTCCAGATGACCGACTCGCTGCCGCTGGCGGTGCCCACCGTGGCGAGCACGACGGAGCCATCAGCGGAGATATCCACGCCCGCGACAGAGACCACCGGCTGCCCGTTGGCCGAAGGGATCGGCAGCAGCACGCTGGACACACTCGGTGCCCAGCGGAAGGCACGCGTCGGCGTGCTTGGGCCGGTGTCGCACGTGCCGACGACGAACGTGCCGCTGGCGCTGAGGCGCGCGTCAGTGACGCGCGTGAAGCCCGGCGGCGGGGTGATCGGCGTGATCACTGGCGTCGCGAGCGATGCGCCGGCGAGCACGCTCAGCACGCCCGCGGCGGCTGACATCGAGAGGTGGTTGATTCGGTTCATGACACTGCACTCCCATCTGAAACGAGACGACGAGCCTGCGTGCATTGGGCTCATTGGGCCGCATGCCGACAGACACTGATGACCCGCGTGGCTACACACACGC
>JALOQT010000221.1 GCA_025453375.1 Phycisphaerales bacterium
CTCAGCCTCGACGCGCACGGCCTTGAGGGCCGTATCGAGCATCTCGGCCTTCGCCGTCACCTGCGCCTTGGCCGACTCGATCTCGGCGACCTTGCTGTTGAGCGTTCCGATCTCGGCCTTCGCCCCGGCCAGATCCTTCTTGGTCTGGTCCAGCTTGGAATAGAGCAGCACGCTGACCACCGCCAGCGGCACCGCCGCCAAGAGCACCCACAACGCCGTCCGCTTTCCGTTACTCATGGTTCAATCTCCGATTCTTCAGGACCGCCACACGCCGCCGGCCGGATTCGCCTCCAGCCCCTACAGCACATGACGCCCTTAGGGGTTTCGTGCGCCGACTGATACTGGATTCATCGGCAGACCCGCCGTGCGGGGAAGAAGAAGGCACCCGGCATCGCGCACCCGGCATCCAGAAATCGTTATCGGACGCCCAAAGCCCTCTTCTGATGCCTGATGCCCGATGCCCGATGCCTTCTCCTGAATGTTTGGAGTTGCTAACATCTCCCGCATGGCGCGGCTTCGGGCTACAGAGCGTCGGGCGCAGTTGCTGGACACCGCCGCGGCGGTCTTTGCCCAGCGTGGCTACACCGGCGCGACGACCAGCGAGCTGGCCGAGGCCGCCGGCGTCAGTGAGCCGATCATCTATCGCCACTTCAAGAGCAAGAAGGACCTGTTCATCGCCCTCGTCGAGCAGACCGGGCAGGACACGCTGGCGCTGTGGGATCGCGAAGTCAAAGCCGCCAAGGGCGCGGCTCAGCGGCTCGAACGCCTCATCAAGGCCAACCCGATGCTCACCGGCGCCGGGCGCGTGCGCTATCGCGTGATCATCGCCGCGATGACGGAAGTCGAAGAACCGGAAATCCGCGAGGCCCTGCAGCGCCACCTCCAGACCCTGCACGCCTTCATCCTGGGTGAGGTGCAACGCGCGCAGGACGGCGGCGTGGTCAGCAAGCGCTTCAGCCCGCAACTGACCGCGTGGGTGCTCGTCGAGATCGCCATCGGCTTTGGCACACTCACCGCCCTGGGCCTGACCGAGCACGGCCACGATGCCTCGGGCGTCAGCGTCGATGACGTCATCACCGCCGTCATGCTGCATGGCGGCAGTGTCAAGCCCGAGGCATGAGGCACGCTTGATTCACCACAGGGGCTCAGGGACACAGGGAAGAGATGCCGAGTGTGGCGCCATAGCCATCGCGCCGTGACGCGAGCGGCTAGTGCATTGCCGTCTTGCTCACGCCGAGTCTTGCGTGCACCCCGCTGTCCCTGTGGTTCAATGCCTGCAGCCTCGTTCATCCCGCCTGTGCGTCGCGGCCGATACACCCGGCATGGGCGCGATGCGAAACGTGTGTGTGTTTGCCTTGGTCATGCTCGCGTGCGTGGGCATGCTCGTGCTGGGCGGGTGCGATGCCGGGCGGCGGGCTGGCGGGCAAGCGCCCAATGGCCCAGCCGCACCGGCCGGGCTCACCGCGGCCAAGCCCTCGGGCTGGCTGAGCAATCCTGAGCAACTGACGCCCAGCCCGTTTCATGAGGGTGCCCTGTTCTATCAGGCCCCGAGCCTCGGGCAATACTCGAAGTTTTACGTCGACGCCATCAGCGTCATCCCGATGCGCAGCGAGCGCGGCGTCTACATCGATTCAGCCACCAGCGAGCGCCTCAGCACCCTGCTGCGCGACGCGGTGCTGGAGGAACTCGATGGCGTCGTGACGATCGTGCACGAACCCGGCCCGGGCGTCGCGACGATTCGCGGGGCGATCACGCGCCTGGCCCGCTCACGGGCTGATCGCCAGACGCTCACCGGCGGGCCAGCCCGCCAGCGCGCCGGGGATGTGCAAGTCGGCGGGGCGGCGATGGAGGTCGAAATCATCGACAGCCAGACACGCCAGCGCCTCGCCGCGGCGATCGAGAGCGACACCGTCAGCGATCCGGACCTGGCCTTCAGCCGCGATGTCAGCGGCGAAGAGTGGTATGACGCCAAAGTCGTCTTCCAACACTGGGCCGCCCGCCTGCGCCTCTGGTTGCAACGCGCCCAGCGCGGAGAGTGAGCCCGACGCGCTGCCGATGAGCGCTGCGGAGGTGTAGCCGCGATGCACCCTCATCCGCCTTCGGCCTGCTGGACGCAGGCCTCGGCACCCTCTCCCGCGTGGCGGGAGAAGGAGGTCGCCGCGCCGACTAATCCCGAATCGACTCGGCACCTTCTCCCGCCTTGCGGGAGAAGGTGCCGAGGTCCACGTTCAGTGGACCGAAGGCGGATGAGGGTGCAGGTGATGCCCCTTCGCCCTCGATGTTTCGTAAGTGTCGCGCGATCAGGCCAAACTCAGCCTTACTTGCGACCGTCGCGATACGCGCGCCAGTTGCAGTCCGGCAGGCCGTCGGCGTATTCCCAGATCGTCACCTGCACGCGCCGGACGCCCCACTGGCGGGCCTGCTCGTGGGTGGCGTAGAGCACGTCGAGGCGACGGCCCTTGATCGCGCCGCCGCGGTCCAGGACGGGCACGACGCGGTCCTGGTCATAGCCGGGGATGCTCAGCATCGTGCCCAGGGGCAAGATGCGCGTGTCGGCGGCGACGGAGCGGTGGCCGTTGGTGGCCACGTGGTGCAGGCTGGCGGTGATGCCGTCGGCCGTGCCGGGGCATGAACGCTCGTCGGGCGAATACGCCGTGACGGTCATCCACATTGTCCGGGCGGGGCGGATCGGGCGGCCGTTGAACCAGCGGGTCGAAGGGTCCCACTCGCGGATGCCCACGGCGCCCTCAGGCTCGAAGACCTTGCCCGGGGCGAGAGCCAGTTCATCGCCGGCCGGGGCGTCGGCCGGGAGCGCGGCTTGGTCGATCGCGGCCAGCAGGGGGTCCAACGGGTCGGCGACCTGGGCGGCGTCGGCCTGGAGGATGGTGGCCTCGGAGGTGGCGGTGGCCAGATCCGTGGATTGCGCCTGGCTGTTGACCGCGGCCAGGGCCGGCTGGCCGTGCGTGCGGTCGATCGCGGCGTGCTTGCTGAGCATCCCGGCGAACATCGCCAGCAGCATGGCGGCACCGATCATGTACGGCTCGCTGCGACGCAAGACGCCAACGGTCGGCAAAGGTCGGGTTGTCCGGGGCTCGTAGTGCATATCTGTGATTGAAACGACGGACCAACTCGCTGGCCTGGCCCGCGTCACCGACCGGGCTGACGAGCGGTGGCCCCGGTGTGGGCCGACGCCGACGCCTGTCGGTTGCGCGAACTTTAGCCCAGCCGCCGAGCCGGGCTCAGAAACATCCTACCACAAACCAAACCAGATTCCAGCCAGCGATGGAGACTCGATGGCCAAGTCTCGCTTCGACTGGCCGCGTCGGCCAGTGTCATCAACAGGCAACCTGCGGGCGATTTCGGCCTCGGTGATGTGGGGCCAACGCGCAAAGTTGGCCGATGATGACGTCCGGAACGGATATTCTGACTCCGGACCTTCTTCAAAGACCCTGACAATGTGCAAACATTGTGGATTCTCCCGGATTCTGGCCCCGGCCTGACGCCTCCGGCGGCGTCGGTGCCTCTCACGCATGATGGACTCACTGACTGTGCTTGCGGTGCTGGAGTTGCTGGCCATTGGCCT
>JALOQT010000222.1 GCA_025453375.1 Phycisphaerales bacterium
TGTACGCCGGGTTGTTGAGTGCCCCCACCGTCGCCCACTGAAACATCCCCCCGTCGGCGGGCGGAATGGCGAGCGTCGGCGGCGTCCACTGCGCCAGGGCGGGGGCCGTGAGGCCCGCAGCGCCGAGCGCGAGCGTCGCGGCCAGCGCCGCAGTGCCTCGACGCAAAGGCGCGTGGCCACCGCGTGGAGCGTTTGTGCTGACATGCGATGTCGATGATCGCGACATGAACCACTCCTTGGCTCACTCCCCTCGTTACAGTTTGACCCGTGGCCCATTCCCAAGCCACCCACTGCCTCCACAACGCCCATGACCCACCACGACCTGCCCAACCAGCTCAAGCATTTGGCATAGCGTTGGGACAGCGTACCACACGGTTCCGATGGATGCCAGCACACTCTCGATAACTCTTTGAGCGGGTCCACCCAAACGGGCGTATCGAGGCTGCTCCCGACACTCTCGCCCACGCCCCATATCCAAAAACCGCGATGCTGAACGAAAAACCCGGGGTCGCCGCCCAACACCCCAAACATCTCCCCGGCGATCTCCGCGCGGCGGATCGTTCCCGAGGCCTCCAGAATCACCTTGGAGGCCACCTGAACCATTCCCGAGGCCACCAATGTCATTCCCGGGGCCACCGGAACCGTTTCGGAGGCCTCCACAATGACTCCCGAGGCCACCGGAACCGCTTTGGAGGCCACCAACGTCATTCCCGAGGCCACCAAAATGATCCCCGGGGCCACCGGAGCCATTCCCGGGACCACACGATTGGCTTCCGCCGCCAGTTGCGCGCCGGCAGCGGCCATCGCCGAAGAGTCGAGCGTCACCCCGGAACGCCGCCCGCGCCAGCGCGGAGCAGCAGGTGCAGGCGGGCGAGGTGGTCGAGGGGGCGGGTCAATCCGGGAGCGGTAGTGATTACGATGCGACGATGGATACGGCGGCGTCCACCCTCGTGCGTGATGGTCAGGCGATGAGCTTGCGCTATTGCGTGACCAAGCAGATGTTGGTCGACTCGATCGAAGTCTGGTACACGCACAGTCCGCGCACTGCGCTGGTTGTGGCACAATATCGAAGGCAGGCGGTGCGAGGGGCGGCGTGCGTGGCCGTGGGCTTTCTGGCGCTGGTGACGTGGGTGGTGTGGCGCGTCGACGGACACATGACGGGCTTGATCGCCGGGATCATTGCTGGCGCGGCGGCTGGAGGGGCGTTCTTGTGGCATAGTTGGTGTGACAGCTCACCGAGTGCGTTGGCGGAGAAGAAGCGACGGAGTCTGGCCCCCCCCGCGACGACCTGGCGGGGTTCGTCGGTGAGTTCACCGTGACGCTGACGCCGGCGCGGTTGATGGTCGCCAGCCAGTCGATGGATGTGTCATTCGCGTGGAGTGCCACGGAAGTCACCGTGACGCCATCGTGGATTCTGCTGGCGTTTGGCGAGAATCAGGCCATGTCGGTGCCCGCCGCGGCGTGTGCATCGCCCGAGGAGTTTGCCGAGTTCGGCCGGTGCGCGCTGGCATATCACGCGGCGGGGAAGGCGGCTACGCCAACTCAGTCCGAAGCGGTGTGAGCGATGGGCCTGGTTGGCCCACGGCGCGGCGGAGCCCGCATCACAGCCAGAACAGGCGTTCCCACATTGATGGTGGCTCGCTGTGGTCTTCGCCGGCGCGTTGCTGCTGGGCGAGGTCACGCCTGGCGCGTTTGAGGTTTTCGGTTTCGATCGCGCGGGTCAGGACCAGGCCGCCGGCGCGGATGAAGTCGACGATCGTGCGCAGTTCGCCTTTGTCCAGCCAGACGCCGTGCTGGCGGCAGCGGTTGATGCGGACGCCCGAGCGCTGGGCGAAGTTCTGGTGGGCCATGGGCTGTCGGCAGACGGCGCAGGGGGGATACATCGAGCCGCCACCCGCGACGCCGCCGGGGCCGGGCTCGGCGCGGGTGCTGGTCATCGGCCTTGGGGGGACGGGTGCGGTGGGCAGCACGCTGCCGTTGTCGACGGCGCGCTGGTCGGCGTCGTGGCAGATGTGCTCGAAGTCGGTCGGGGCGATCCAGAGGCCGGTGCAGGTGGGGCACTCGCCAGCGGTTGCGTGATCAAACGCGACGGATCGCAACTGCACCGCGCAGCGCGGGCAGTTCATGTTGAGCATCTCGCCGGCCTCGACGGCCTGGCCCTGGCGGCCGCACTTGGAGCAGAACTGCTCGGTGAACCACATCATGGCGTGGCAGCGCGAGCAGGACTTGGTCTGCAGCCGTGCGGTGCAATAGTCACAGTTCGGCGTATCTCGGCGAACGGCTGCGCCACATCGCGGACAGTTGATGGCCCCTGCGTGCATGAGTGGAGGGTATGCGGGGGTGTGCGGGATGGGGGCGTGGTACAGGCATCATCGATCGCCTGGAGGGGGCGCAACTGGTCATTCGCTCGTGACCGGCACCCGTTGGAACACCTCATCAAGCCGCTTGCCGAAGACCTCGGCGATCTGAAAGGCTACTTCGAGCGATGGCGAGTACTTGCCTGCTTCGATCGCGGCGATGGTCTGGCGTGTCAGGCCGACGCGCTGGCCGAGTTCGGCCTGTGTCATCTCGCTGTGCATGAAGCGGAGTGTGCGGATGGAGTTGGTCAGGCGGAGGGGCGTTGGGCGGTGCGGGGATGATGGGGATGGTGGGGATGGTGGCGTGATCATGCGCTGAGTGTTCCGCGGCGGGTGGTGCGTGGCGCGAGCGGGTATGCGCTGCCGCGCCGATAGAGCCAGATGGCGACGATGCACCGGACGAGTTCAGCCAGGACGATGGCCGCGACGGCGGTGTTGAACTGATTCCACCCGGTGTCGATCAATGACATGACGCAACCGACGTGAATCAGACCGCCGATGGCGAGGCCATACGCCGCGGCGACGGCCCGACGCTGGATTGCCAGGTCTCGCTCGTCGGGGGGCGCGGTAGCTTCGTCGCGATCTCGCAGGCGCAGCCAGAGTCGCCCGAGGGCGTAGATCGCCAAGTGGGCCAGCGACGCGACGGCGAAGCCCTTGATGACCGTCCACGCCGGGCGACCGGTCGCCGGCCCCTGGGCGGCAACCCAGGCGAAGTACGGGATGTAGGGCACAAGCAGGGAGAGGATGGTGACCCAGGCGAGCTTCTCGCGATGTGGGATTGAGTCATTTTCGTCTTTTTTGGTTGACATAATGTATAGTTTACTTTACATTGCGTCTAAGTCAAGCGACATTTCCAAGTCATGGTGCATGATCGAGCGTCGCTCGTCCGCATCTCCAACTCCCTCCCCATCCCCATCCCCATCCCCATCGCCACCCCCGCCCACCACTTCACCCGCATGCACGGCGACCCTCGGACGCTGCGGGTGTCCGAGGGTCGCTCCTCGATGGGGCCTTCCGTGCGCGGGGCAGGGAGGGCGGTCGGGGGATGTGCGTGGCGCGACGGTGCCGTTCGGTGGGCGTCGCGTCAGGGTTGGGCGGCGGGGCATCGGCTCATGCGCGGAGTGATGATGCCGTCGCGTGTGGCGGGGTTAGTGATCGGCGGCGGCGAACTGGGCGGCTTCGGTGCTGCCGCGGAGGGCGGTCGTCGAGCTCTT
>JALOQT010000223.1 GCA_025453375.1 Phycisphaerales bacterium
GGAAAACGATCGATCAAAATGGAAAAACGATCGATCGAAATGAGAAAACGATCGATCAAAATGGGAAAACGATCGATCGAAATGGGAAAACGATCGATCAAAATGGAAAAACGATCGATCGAAATGAGAAAACGATCGATCAAATGGGAAAACGATCGATCGAAATGGGAAAACGATCGATCGTTTTCCCTTCCCGAGCTGTCAAACTTGCGCGATTCGGCACACAGTTGCGCGAAATCAGGCCTGAGCGGGCCATGTGCGTCCGCTTTGGGGTTATCTGGCAGGAGGAACGGAATGGGTGGTTCAGGTCGCTGCGGGCGGGGAGCCCTTGGTGTTGCGCGCCGCTGGCGGCGACGAGTCCGTGCGGCTGGCGGCTGTCACGGATGCCGTCGATGATGTGGTGGCCGGTGGCGGCGCGGCGTGGGGCTGGGCCAAGGCTGTCAGGAACTTGGCCGCCCAGCGATAGATGTTGGCCTCTTCGACTCGCAGGCGCATTCGCAGCATGCGCTGGCGTCGTTCCTTGCTCGGCATGGTCAAGGCTGTGCGAATCGCCGCGGCGAACGTGGCTGTGTCGTAGGGGTTGATGATCAGCGCCTCGGGCAGATCACGCGCTGCGCCGGCGAACTCCGACAGAATTAGCACGCCCTCGTCGGCGTCGTTGATGTCGTCGTCGTTGTTCTTGGCCGCGACATACTCCTTGGCCACCAGGTTCATGCCGTCGTGCAGCGAACTGACGATGCAGACTTCGGCCATGCGGAAGAACGCGTGCACCATCGGCCCTTCGTGGTGTGCCACCAGCAGGCGGATGGGCTTCCACGAGTCAGTCTGAAACTTCCAGTTGATCGCATCAGCTTGTGCTTCAAGATCCGAGACAAGATCGCGATACCGCGGGATGTGCGTCCGGCTGGGCGCACCGAGCTGCACGAATGTGAATCGTCCGATGAACTCCGGATTGTCGGTGAAGAATTGCTCAATGGCCCTGAATCGCTCGGCAATGCCCTTGGTGTAATCGATTCGATCAACGCCGACACCGATGCGGATGCCTTCGAGTTGATACTGCCGCTGGAGCGTCTGGATCTGAGAGCGGAGGGCCTGACCGTGAGGCACATCACGCTCCGCCCAGCTCTGGACGCTGATCGGGAACGGTCGCACCTGGCAGGTGTGCCCGCCAAGCTCAGCTGCGAAGTGATCCCAGTCAAGCTTTGCTTCGACCATCCGGTCGACGGTTTCCAGAAAGTTATTGCAGTGCTGCTGAAGATGGAAGCCCAGCAGATCGGCACCGAGCATGCCCTCGAGAAGCTGCACGCGGAACGGACAGATTCGAAAGGCCTCGGGATTCGGCCAGGGGATGTGCCAGAACAGCCCGACGCGCAAATCCGGCCGCTTGGCCTTGATCATCCGCGGCACAAGCGCAAGTTGATAATCCTGCACCATCACGACCGCCGAACTCGTGCCGATTTCGTCGAGCACCGCGTCAGCAAAACGCTGATTGGCCCGGACGTATTGTGCCCAGTCACTGGCCCGGAATGTCGGTCGCTCGTGGGTGAGGTGGCACAGCGGCCAGAGGCCCTCGTTGGAGAAGCCGTAGTAGTAGCCCTGCTCTTCCTCCTTGCTGATCCAGACGCGTTTGAGGGTGTAACGCGGATCCTCCGGCGGGACGGGCACGCAGCCAGCGCTGTCACTGGTCTGGCGATCGGCATCGCCTGCGCCATGAGCGACCCAGAGCCCGCCACAGGCCCGCAACACAGGATCAAGGCCAGTGACCAGACCACTTGCGGGGCGAACCAGCACGGGCAGGCCGTCGCGCAACTGGTGCATGTAGGGCTCGCGGTTGGACACAACGACCAGCGGCGTGCCGCCGAGGGCATCGATGGCGTGGGCCCGCAGTCGCTCGCGTGTCCAGGCGTTGTCGGTGCGGACAATCTCGCGAGCCTGAACTTGCTCGGCTGCTCGGGCCGCGCGGAAGGATGCGGCCAGATGGAGTGACTCATCGGCCAGCTTGCCCACTGGCAGATTGCCCGGAGGCTGCTCCGGCGAGCTTCCGAATCGCAGTCGACGCATCCACTCGGCCAGTTTGACCAGTGGTCGCTCGAAGATGAACCAGACTACACCGGTGGTCGTTACAAACAGCAGCACGCCGATGGCCAGTGACGAGCCGATGGCCAGCAGCACACTGCGGGCAAAGCGGCTGTCCAGATACGCCGCATCATGCAGAACGGTGATCACGCCACTGACCTGACGTTGCGCATCGAAGACTGGCACGGCCAGCACGTGCGTCGTGCCGATGCTGTCGCGTCGGATGTCGGCAACCTCGCTGGCACGCGTGAAGGCCTCGGCGACGGCTTGGCGGGTAGTATCGCTCAAATCGCCAATGCCCTGTCCCGCGGCGATTGGCTCAGAAGGTGTCCTCCAGACGGCCAGGCCCAGCAGACGCGAGTAGCCGTCGAGGCGCTCGTCCAGTGCGGCCTGCGCGGCTTCATCCGGCCCCTGCAGAGCGCGGGCCACGGCGGGTGTGATTCGGTGGGCCAGAATATGGGCACGACGGAGGAGATCTTCCGACTCGCGCGTGTGCGAACTGCGAAGCTGTAGCCCCAGCACGATGCCCGAGCCAGTCGCCGCAAGCAGCGCCACGAGGACGCCGAGTCGCCAGGATTTTCTGGTCACGCGTGAGTTCATCGGGGGCTCCTTGATACGGAATGGTGGGTGATGAGTGCGTGGGGGGCAGTGTTGGGCCTCGTGACTTCAGTCGCACCTTTTGCTTGAAGAACTGATAGAGCGATCGGGAATGTCGTCGTGGTCGTCGTCGACGTACGTTGGTTGACTGCCGGGAGGTTACCGACTCGCGCCCGCCTGGTTGCTGCGGATCGCCAGAAGGCATGAAAGAAACGTCGTGACCTGTGCGACGTCGGCAAGTCGATACGGTGCGACCGTGGGCCCTGTTCCAACCTTCACACCAATATCCGTTTCTGTCAGCGCCGCGAATGCATCTTCATCGGTCTGGTCATCACCGAGATAGAGGGTGCATGTGGGCATGTGAATCTGTCGCAGTTCGACAATCGCCTCACCTTTGGTAACCGTGTCAAGTGTGAACTCCAGCACGCATTTACCTCGACGCAAATGGACATCACTGGCGTGCCCAGCCGCGTCGACGACCCTTGGCAGCAGACGCTCAGCCTCCTTCATGTCGGCCCGGCGATAGTGGAAAGCGACACCTCGGGCCTTGCGTTCCACCATTGACCCAGGCAGCATGTCGGAAATCACCGTCAGTGTGTTGCAGAGTGCATCGAGGGTCGCCCGCTGATGTTGGCGGAGTGTGCTGGAGCGGCCTGAGATTTCTGCACCGTGGCTGCCCACGAGCGTGATGGTGTCGCTTGCTCGCACACGCTGGGTCAGGTCAGCAAAGTCGCGTCCTGAGAGTATGGCCACCGCGGTGCGGGGCAAACTCGACAGCGTCGTAAGTGCACCGAGGGCGAGCGGGTCGACCACGGCAGCTGCCGGATCATCAACTAGCGGAGAGAGTGTCCCGTCAAAGTCGCAGGCAATCAGTACGCAGGACGTGCTTGTGGGCCCGTCAATGCCGGACGGCATGTTGCGATTCCTCCGCGTGTTCGTCGAGTCTTCGGTACGTTGAAATCGGTCGGGGGTTCGGAAGTAGTCTGGCGTGGTCGAGGTTTCAGAGAGCGTACCACCTCGATCGACACATCGAGTTCGAGTGGTGTATCGGCGACGCTCGCCACACGCGGACCCCTTCCGACCCGTGCGTAGTGTTGGACATTCAGGGTTGGCTGCGATCGTGTCGATCGGCGGCGTGGCCGTCGCGGCGGGCGAGCGTGCAGGGTGGGTATTGGTGGTTGAGAAGCCTGGGACTATGAACGCACTGGATGTCGCCTATTTCGCAGCGGTGCTCGGCCTGGCGCCGGTGTGGATGCGCAAGGGGCGCGCCGGGTGGCGGGAGCGGCGGGGGTTTGTTGAGCCGATCGGGCCGAAGCCGGGCGGGGGTGAATCGACGGGTGAAGTGGCCTCGGGCGACGCGGCGGGGGCGCGCAGGCCGCGGGTCATGCTGCATGGGGTGAGTGTGGGGGAGGTCAATGCGCTGCGGGATGTTGTGCCGCGGCTTGTGGGGGGGGTGGGGGGGGCGAGAGGAACAGGCGGTGCCGGCGCTGACGTGCTCGTCACGGCCAGCACGGATACGGGGTTGGCTCGCGCGGTGGAGGTGTTTGCCACGCCGCGTGTGGTCGGTGGCGAGGGGGTGGGGGTGGGGGGGGCGCTCGCGCACGTGCGGCGGTATCCGCTGGATTTTTCGGCATGTGTCGCGCGGTTTCTCGATGCCACGCGGCCGGATGTGGTGGCGCTGTGTGAGCTGGAGGTGTGGCCCAACTTCATCGCGGCGTGTGCGGCGCGGGGCATTCCGGTGTGTGTGATCAATGGGCGGCTCAGCGAGCGGAGTTTTCGCGGGTATCGGCGCGGGCGATGGGCGCTGCGCAAGACCTTTGCGACGCTGGCGTTTGCCGCAGTGCAGGATGAGGCGTATGCCGAGCGATTTGTGCACATGGGCGTGCCGCGCGAGCGTGTGCGGATCACCGGGTCGATGAAGTGGGACACGGCCAAGATCAGCACTGGCCCGGTGCCCGGCGCGGCGGAGCTCGCCGTGGCGCTGGGTATCGATCGCACGCGGCCGCTGATCGTCGCCGGCAGCACGGGGCCGGGGGAAGAGGCGCTGCTGCACGAGGCGTGCCCGCCGGGCGTGCAACTGCTCTGTGCCCCGCGCAAGCCCGAGCGGTTTGACGAGGCGGCGGCGGCGCTGCCCGGCTGCGTGCGACGATCGCACGTTGAACTCGGCACGGCGAGCATGCGGCCGGCCTCGCTGCCGCGGAGCCTGGGCACGCATCGGGCGCGGTTCCTGCTGGACTCGATCGGCGAGCTGCGGATGGCGTACAGCCTGGCGGATATCGCGGTCGTCGGGCGGTCGTTTGTCAACCTGCATGGGAGTGACCCGATCGAGCCGATCGCCCTGGGCCGCCCGACATTGATCGGCCCGCGCTACGGCGACTTTTCGACGATCGTCGAGGCGCTGCGGGCGGCTGGCGGTTTGAGCGTGGCCAGCAGCGGCGAGCTGCGCGTGGCCTTGCAGCAGTTGCTCGATCAACCCGCCACGCGGGCACGCATGGCCGAACGCGGCCGCGCGTGCATCGCGGCGAACGTCGGCGCCACGGCGCGACACGCGGAGATGATCATGGAACTGGTGCGCGGGGGCGCGGGGTGAGCAGAGAGAGGCATCTGGCATCCGGCATCTGGCATCCGAAGAGGCGGTACACTTTCCCCGGTTTGCGTCGTGTCGCGGACCTCCGAAGGGTCGGTCCTTCGGACCGATGACGGTCCCGGAGGTCCGGTCGTACCCAAGAGGGTTCGTCTCACGTCTCACGTCTCTTGCCTTCCTCGTCACTCGTCACTCATCACTCATCACTGAAAGGACCCCATGGCCTCCACCTCTCTTGCCCAGTTCGTCGCCCAGCACGGTGAGCAGGATCGCAACCACGGCTTGTTTGAGCTGGAGTCTGACCGTGT
>JALOQT010000224.1 GCA_025453375.1 Phycisphaerales bacterium
CATGCCGCAGGGGAAGTCGACGTTGGGGTGGATGTTCTTCTTGGTGAGCATGATCTTCTGGACCTGCTCGCCCAGTTCGAACCACTTGGGTGCCCGCAGGCCGCCGAACGTCGGCTGGCCGGCGCTATCAATGCTCGCCGCCATCTTCTTACCCAAGCCCATCAGGATGCCGGCGCGGTGGTCGCCGTTCTTGTACACGCGGTGGCCGAAGCCCATGAGCTTGCGCTTGCTGTCGAAGGCCTTCTGCATCCAATCATCGACCTTGTCGGTGCCGATGCCTGCTTCGCCGACGTCCTTGACGATTTCCTTGAGCATCTCCATGGCCATCTCGTTGGCCCCGCCGTGCAGCGGGCCTTTGAGGGCGGCGACGCCGCCACAGACTGCCCCGTGCATATCGCTGAGCGTGCCGGCGATCACGCGCGTGGTGAACGTGCTGGCGTTGAACTCATGCTCGGTGTAGAGGATCAGGCTCACGTCCATCACGCGGGCCTCGTCGCTGCTGGGCTTCGTGCCGGTCATCATGTAGAGCAGGTTCGCCGCGTGGCCGAGCGACGGATCGCCACCCAGTTCGCGGCCGATGATCGCGCGGCCGTCGATCACGTTCTGCATGTGCCCGATGATCGTCGGGATCTTGGCCGTCAGTCGCTTGGCCTTGCGCAGCTCGGCCGCCGCCGAGTTGTCCTGGCAGTCCGGGTCCGCGTGCCCGAGCAGGCTCACCGCGGTGCGGATGATGTCCATCGGCACGGCACGCCCGCTGGCCAGCCACCCACCGGCCGACTCGATGAACGCCGTCACCTCCGGGTGCAAGGCCCGCTCGGCGATCAACTCCGCCTTGAAGCGGGCCAGTTCCGCCACCGAGGGCTTCTTGCCTTCGAGCATCAGGAACGCGACTTCTTCAAACGTCGCGTTGGCGGCCAGATCGTGAATCTCATAGCCGCGATAGATCAGTTTGTCCTGCTCGATGGAACACACCGCGGTGGTCCCGCCGATGACGCCCTCGAGGCCCTTGGCCAGTGCAGCCTGCTTGTCCGCAACGCTTGTGGTGCTCATGGACGAGCGTAGGGCGGGGCGGCCCGGGTATGGGAGTTGGCGTAGGGGTGGCGTGGGGGTGTGTCGCTGTGCGGGCGGGAGATGTCAGGGCACCCCCTGCACGTCCGTTGCACACCCGACGAACTTTTCGCCCCACGCGCCTTGCCTCCGCCGAACCGCGCGGCACACTTTTACGAAGAGTTGTCTGCCGCAGCGACCGCGGGAAGGCGGCCGCACGGCGAGCGGGATCGGGTCGTCGGTGATGTTGTGGGTTGGGGCTTGCGTCGTGTCGTGCATTCAGCACATCGTGAGGGTTGTCCACATGTCGCTTCGTCATCGTGTTCACTGTGCGGCGGCGGCTGCCGCGGTCGGCGTCGGTGGTGCGGCCCTTGCCCAAGCCCCCGCCCCCATCCCCCTCGGTGGCGGGTTGCTTGGTGGCGCGGCTTCGTATGTGCCGAATATCCCGTTGTCGCCAGCGGCGCGGGCCAACCTCGCGGCACAGTCAGCGGCTTCAGGTGGTAACGGCACCTGGCAAAGCCAGATTAGTTACGCCCACGGCATGGAGTTTGTCCGTGTTGCGCCGCTTGGTAATCAGCCCTTCCAAGGCGCTGGCCCCGGTCGAGGGGGCAACTTCGGGCGCGGCGGGATCACGCAGGGGTTCAACATCTCGCGGTTTGAGGTCAGTACGCCGCTGTGGGTGGACTTCTTCAACTCGTGGGAGTTTGCCTCGGTGAACGAAGGGACGATTCCGTTTGTGCAGTATCCCAGCAACCTGGCCTTCGCCGCCAGCGGAGGCGGCGGCACCAACTGGGGTAACCGCTGGTTCACCAACCCCGGCGGAGAGATGCGGGCAGTCGGCGGGATTAGTTGGCGCACCGCGGCGATCTTTTGCAATTGGCTGCACAACGGCCGCGGCCGCACGCGGGATGCGTTCATGAGCGGCGTGTATGACGTGAGCACGTTTGGCTGGAGCGCGAGCAACCCGCAGCAGTTCACCGATCAGTTGACCGCGTCGGCGGGCGCGATCTATCGCTTACCCACGCTCGATGAATGGCTCGCCTCGGTGCACTATGACCCAAGTGGCAACGTGGCCCCCGATGGCAGCACCTCGCCGCGCTGGTGGCTCGGCCCGGCACGCAACGACCTGGGCCTGCCAGCAGGCCAGCCATGGGCTGGCGGCCAGACCAGCGGCGGACGCCCGGTGAACTTCCTCGGCGGCGGCGACCGCATCGCCATTCCGCTCGGTGCCTATGCCGACGTGCAGACGCCGTGGGGGCTGTTGGATGCCAGCGGGGGCACGAGCGAGTGGATGGATACGTACGGCGAAGCCGTTGATGGCATTCGCGCGAGGTACACGGACGGATCGCGTTGGTTTGAATCGGCTGTAGATGATTTAGTCGATGTCTCCGGCGGAGATTTTCCCAACATGCCAGACGTCGGCTATGGCGTTCGGATCGTCATGGTGCCTTCACCCTCGGCAGTGGGTGTCGGCGCATTGGGCTTGCTCGCGTTGGGCAAGCGCCGTCGGGTGTCGTAGGGTTTTCGTAGGAGGCTCGCATGCAGGTGAAGAATCTTGGCGTGGCCGCGCTCATTGTCGCGGCCGGGGGTATCAGTGCGCTCGGGCAAGTCGGCACCATGGTGGCCGAGCGGTGGGATGGTACGGCGTGGGTCAACGTGCGGACGTGGCAAAGCAACGTGCCGCAGACGGGAGCGAATGCGATCAATCTGGACTTGGGCAGGCGTGGCACCGACGCGAAGCCGTGCCACTGATTTGACTGGTGCACTCTCCAGTCAAATCAGTGCCGGGGCTTCGGCGTGGTTCGCATCTTCGGACGCAAGCGTGGTGCGCGGGTGTCTCAGCCCGACGGCCGGGGCCACTCCCTCGCCGATGCACGCT
This sequence comes from Phycisphaerales bacterium, assembly GCA_025453375.1. GTDB lineage: Bacteria > Planctomycetota > Phycisphaerae > Phycisphaerales > UBA1924 > JAJTGZ01. Next base: position 2,927 of record JALOQT010000224.1, read on the forward strand.
CGGGCACTGGTTTGCCTGCTGAAGCGAAGGGCCGTCCATGCGTGAATCGCGATGGGCTAACCAGTCGCTCAGCGTGCGCCCCAGCTTCGTTTCGAGGATTGCAGACCCTGCGTCACTTCTCTCGTCACTCACCCCGCAACCTTGAACCGTTTGACCAGGCCGTTCATCGTGTCGATCTGTGCCGCCAGTTCGCTCGCGGTGGCGCTGCACGCCTCGGCGCTCTGGGCGCTGTGATTGGCGGCGGTGTTGATCTGGTCCAGGCCACTGCTGATTTCTGTCGTCGCGGTCGTCTGCTGGTCGACCGCGGCGGCGATGGCGTTGATCGCCGTCGACACTGATTGTGCACTGGCGACGATGTCACCCAGCGCTGCGGTGGCAGCCTGGGCGCGGGTTGAGCAATCCTGCGCGCGGGCGGTGCCGGCGTTCATCTCGCTGGCGACGCGCTTGGTCTCCTGCTGGATGTTGGCGATGGATTTGCTGATCTCCGCCGTCGCGGTCATCGTGCGGTCGGCGAGTTTGCGGACCTCATCGGCGACGACGGCAAATCCGCGGCCATGTTCGCCGGCCCGAGCCGCTTCGATTGCCGCGTTGAGCGCCAGCAGGTTTGTCTGGTCGGCGAT